>CAZZDF010000076.1:0-7709 GCA_964652915.1 uncultured Propionivibrio sp.
CGGCCTTCTTGTGGCGTGGAACGCTGTCGGAACTGAGCCTGAGCAGCCGTCGCGCAGCGGAAGCGGCGCCTTTGCTGCGGCTGACCGCACCAGCATCGTTGAGCCTGGTGGGCAAGGACTTGTCCTTCGGTCCGGCGAATTTCGATGGCTTGATCGGCCGTTTGCAGGTTGATCGCCTGAACCTCGCCCGGACTCTCCGGCAAAGCAGCGGGCGCTGGCAGGCTTTGCGACCGCGGGCGCTGTCGCAGGAGTTTCCCGAGCTGCTTGCGCGTTTTGAAGTGTTTGCCAACAATAACCCGCAGCCCCTGGTGCTGGGCAGCACGTGGGATGTGAGTTTCGATGGTCGTGCGCCGGGACGTTCGGCTGCCAGCGTCGAAGTTTGGCGCGAGGGCGGCGATCTGGTGCTTGGCAAGTTGGCGCTCGGGCTTTCCGAGGCACGTATCAAGGCAGCTCTGGCGCAGGGTCGGATCGCGGTGAGCAGTGTGCTGCGCGGGTCGCGGCTTGGCGAAATCAGCGCGGAGTTGAGCGCGACTGCCGTATCCGGTAGTCAAGGCGGGCGTTTGATCGATCCGCAGGCGCCGTGGCAAGGCAGTTTGCAGGCGCAGGTGCCGGATCTGGCGTGGTTGTCTCCGCTGCTTGGCGAAGGCTGGCAGTTGGCCGGGCGGCTCGATGGCCAGATGCGGCTCGCCGGGAGCGCCGCGCGACCGGAATTTTCCGGTCAGTGGCGCGGCGAAAATCTGGCCTTGCGCGCCTTGGATTACGGGATGCGTCTTGAGCAGGGGCAGGCCTCGATCGAACTGACGCCTGAGCGCCTGTTCTTGCGCAAGTTGAGTTTTGCCAGTCTGTTCAGTCCAATGCCCAAAGCACTGAAGTTCGACGAGAACGTCGATGCACAGGCTTTGACTGCAACGCCGGGGCGATTTGAGGCGAGCGGTGAGCTTCCCTTGGGGGGCGCGAATGGCGGCGAAGCGCGGGTGAAACTGCTGCTCGACCGGGTGGGTGTTATGCAGCAACCCGATCACTGGGTGGTGATTTCCGGCGATAGCGAGGCGCGCATCAGCGAGCGCTTGCTGGATGTGGTCGGCAAGCTGCGTGCCGATGCCGGGTTCTGGGCCTTGGGCGATAGCGGGCGGGCGCGTCTGTCGGACGATGTGGTGGTGCGGCGTCCGTCGGCTGCCGGCGAGGCCGGGCAAGCGGCGCGGACGGCGGCGCGCGCCGTGCGCATCGATCTGGATGCGGCGTTTGGCAAGAGCTTTTATTTCCGCGGCGTTGGCGTGGAGAGTCGCCTGACCGGGCAGCTTCGTGTGCGTTCCGACGATGCCGGACTGCCGCGGGCGACCGGCAGTATCCGTACCGTCGACGGGAAGTTTGACGCCTACGGACAAAAACTCGACATCGAACGCGGCATCATTAATTTTCAGGGAGCGATCGGTAATCCGGGTTTGAACATTCTGGCCGTGCGGCGCAATCTGCCGGTCGAGGCCGGTGTGGAAGTCACGGGAACGGCGCAGCGGCCGGCGGTTCGTCTGGTGTCGACGCCGAATGTGCCGGATACGGAAAAGCTCTCCTGGCTGGTGCTCGGCCAGCCGCCGGATCAGCGTGCCGGGGGCGACGGCGGTATCCTGCTGGCCGCTGCGCAGACCATTCTCGGCGGGCAGGATGGCGGGGCCTTGCGCCAGTTGCAGCGCGGGCTGGGAATCGACGAGATCGGCGTGAGCAGCGGCCGGCTCGATGGCAATACCAGCCAGATAAGCAGCAGCGTCGCCAGTTCGACCGGGTTTTCCGGCAATCAGACGATCAGCGGGCAGATTCTCAGCGTCGGCAAGCGCATTTCTTCGAATGCCATGCTCAGTTATGAACAGTCGCTCGATACGACCGAGAGCATCGTCAAGCTGACGGTCAATCTGAACCGGCAGTTTTCCCTGGTCGGCCGGGCAGGGACGGAAAGTGCCGTTGATTTGTTCTGGAATTACAGTTTCGGGAAGTAGTTAACGCGGGTCTCGCGTGTGTGACCAAAGCACATCGGTTCGTCCGCCAGCGACGTTGAGTGCGCGGCCGAGGACGAACAAAAGATCGGAGAGGCGGTTCAGGTATTTGCGGGCGAGAAGGGACACCGTTTCTTCGTTGGCCAGATGTACCACACGGCGTTCGGCGCGGCGGCAGACTGTTCGCGCCAGATGCGCCAGTGCGGCCGCACGTGTACCGCCGGGCAGGATGAATTCCTTGAGTGGGCTTAATGGGGCGTTGAATTGCTCGACATGCGCTTCCAGGCGGCTGATGTGCGCCTCGCCAATCACGGAGGCGCCGGGTATGCACAGTTCTCCACCTAGATCAAAAAGGTCGTGCTGCACGCCAATTAGCGCGGCTCGAATCGGCTCAGGCAGCTCTTCGGCCAGCAGCACGCCCAGGCTGGAATTGAGCTCGTCGATTTCGCCGATGGCGTCGATGCGCAGGCAATCTTTGGCGACCCGGCTACCATCGCCGAGTCCGGTGGTTCCGGCGTCGCCAGTGCGGGTGACGATTTTCGAGAGACGATTGCCCATGCGGTGTGCCTTGTGCGGTACGTTGAAGAGTGCGGTTTTTCAGTGATTATAACGAACCGGATTTTCATCAGACCGGCGAATGCGCCAGATGATTCAATCGTGATATTCTGGCGCCTCAGGGAGGTTTTCTGCGATGCCGATTACGATTGATGCCTGCGTTGCCCAGCATCAGGGCGATCGAAAGGAGCAACAGGACCGGGTTGCGCTGATTCCGCATCCGAAAGGCGGCGGTGTGGCGCTTGCCGTGGTCGCCGATGGCATGGGCGGGCATACCGGCGGCGTGCTGGCCGCGCAGCAGGTGATTCATACGGCGCGCAACAATCTTGAGCATTTTTCGGCGCGCGAAGAGTCGCCGCAGCACATGCTCGAATCCTGTCTGAACGAATCGCACATGCTGATCAAGGCCTCGCGCTTCATGAACGAAAAAGATCCGCACAGTACGGCGGTGATGCTGCTTCTGCAGCCGGGCAAGGTGAGCTGGGTGCATTGCGGCGATAGCCGGCTGTATCGGTTTCGTGGCGACAAGCCGTTTTTCCATACGACCGATCACTCCTATGTCGAGCAACTGGTAGCCAAGGGAAAGATCACGCCCGAGCAGGCGCTGGTGCATCCGAACCGGAATATTCTGATCACTTCGCTGGGCGGCAACGAAGCGCCAAAGATCGATTTTGGCGAGTCGACGGATTTGCAGCCCGGTGATTCCTTCCTGCTCTGTTCCGATGGGCTTTGGGGCTACTTCAGCGACGCCGAGTTGGGCGGGGTGGTGGCGGCCTATTCGGCGCGCGAGGCCTCCGAGATGCTGATCAGCCGGGCGCGCACCCGTGCCCGTGGCGAGGGCGACAATGTCTCGGTAGCGATCCTGAAGCTGGTTGAAGTGCCGGCGAAAAAACCGGCGGCCTGACTGAGCGAGCCGTCAGCCCGCTAGTTTTTGCCCAGACCGCCGAGCAGCGCGGCGACTGGCCGCCGCCGTTTGTGTGGGTGTTCGACATGGGAGAGTGCCTTGGCGGTCTCCGTGTCAGCCGGTGCGGCCATCGGGTGCGGTTCGGCGCATTCGTAAGGTTTGCTGAAATCGAAACCGTCCGGCGCAATGTGACTGGGCTGTTTTCTCTGCGGGCTTGCCGATGAGTAGTCGCGTTCGCGTCGAGGCTTTGCAGCGGGGGCGACCGAAGACGGTGGTGCCGGTGGGCGGCGGTGATGCGATTTTTTGCCGCTGGGCGGGTACTCGTAATCGTATTCCGGGTCGAAGCCTGGCACGATGACCTGTTCGATCTGCAGCTTGATCAGCTTTTCGATGTCGACGAGATACTGGACTTCGTGCGCCGAGACGAGCGAGATGGCGGTGCCCTGCTTGCCGGCGCGACCGGTGCGCCCGATGCGGTGTACGTAGTCTTCCGGCGTATGCGGCAGCTCGAAGTTGATGACGTGCGGCAGGTCGTCAATGTCCAGGCCGCGCGCGGCGACGTCGGTGGCGACCAGCACCAGCACTGAGCCATCCTTGAAGGCGTCGAGCGCCTTCATGCGGTCCTGCTGGCTCTTGTCGCCATGAATCGAGTCGGCGGCAATGCCGGCA
Source organism: uncultured Propionivibrio sp. (assembly GCA_964652915.1). Taxonomy (GTDB): domain Bacteria; phylum Pseudomonadota; class Gammaproteobacteria; order Burkholderiales; family Rhodocyclaceae; genus Propionivibrio. The sequence goes on from CAZZDF010000076.1 coordinate 4,114, forward strand.
CGTTGCAATTCACGAGCCAGCTTGTTGGTTTCGATCTTGGTGCGGGTAAACACCAGTACCTGATTGAAGTCGGCTGATTTGAGCAGCTTGACGAGCAGGGCGCGCTTGGCGTTTTCGGCGACCGGATGCACGCGGTGCGTGATCGTTTCGGAAACGGTGTTGCGTTTGGCGACTTCGATCAAGGTTGGCGACTGGAGCATCTTGTCGGCGAGCTTCTTGATTTCGTCCGAGAAGGTTGCCGAGAACAGCAGGCTTTGCCGTTGCACCGGCAGCAGGTTGATGATGCGCGTGACGTCGGGGATGAAGCCCATGTCCAGCATGCGGTCGGCTTCATCGAGCACGAGCGCTTGCACGCTATTGAAATTGAGGCACTTCTGTTCAACCAGATCGAGCAGGCGCCCGGGGGTGGCGACCAGTACTTCGACGCCAAGCTGGATTTCGGCAATTTGCGGCTTGATGTCGACGCCGCCGTAAGCGCAAAGGCTGCGGATCGGGATGTATTTGCTGTAAGACTTGACCGATTCGTAGACCTGCACGGCCAGTTCGCGCGTCGGAGCCAGCATCAGCACACGCACCGGGTGGCGGGCTGGCGACGGGCTCGGGCTGGCAAAGGGAAGAATGCGTTGCAGGAGCGGCAGGGTAAAAGCAGCTGTTTTACCGGTTCCGGTCTGGGCGCCACCCATCAGATCCTTGCCGGAAAGAACAACGGGAATTGCTTGCGCCTGAATTGGTGTTGGTATGGTGTAGCCCTGCTCGGTGATGGCTCGCAGCAGTTCAGGCGCAAGGCCGAGTTCGTCAAAACGCATCGGCGGCGCCTATAAATAAATGTGGAATCAATAGCATAGGGCGACGATTATACACTCATTGCGGGTGCCGCTTGGGATTAACGGCCTTTGTTGAAGGCCGTGTAGTGTCAGGACGGCAAGATTTGCTTCAACGCGATTTTTGCTGCCTCGTCGAAGAGCGCCGATTCCGAGACGACTCGTGCCTGCCCGCTGCGCAGTTGCTTTTCCAGCTGCCTGGGCGCCAGGGCGACGGCATAGCCCCAGTCATTGTTGAACAGGACAATCGTTTCGAACGGGGCGCCTTGCCAGGACAGGCGGCCACACAGGTGCTCGCCGTCGGGCAGGACGAAGGCAACCCAGTCGCCTTCTTTCCAGGCGTTGTTTTCCGGGCGTATTGCCGCGTACTTGCTGGTCGGCTGTCCGAGGTATTGCACCAGCTTTCCCTTGCGTTCGAGTATGTGGACGTGGTCGGATTCGCCGACCGGCTGGTGCGGCTCGGCGCTGGCTGGGGCGGGCTCTGCTGCGGCCGTTGCTGGCGTGACAGCGTCTTCCGGACGACTGCGCAAGCTGGCGGTTTGCAGCTTGAAACAGGCATCGAGAAACGGGGTGCGTTCTTCTGTCGAAACCCCGACGGAATCGAGACCGGCGTTGATTCTTTTTAGCAGATTGGGGATCAGGGCGAGTAATTGTTTGCGCTCATCCGGGGTTTGCTTGGGTTGCACGCTCCACAACAGCTCTTTGATGGCCAGATCGTATTCCTTGGCGCGTTCGCTTGAGGCGCCGCCGACGAGGAAGGCGTTTTGCATGACGCGAACCCAGTAGTCGGCCATAAAACGTCTGATCTCGGGCTCGGTGGTGTTCTCCAAGGCTTGCTTGAGCCAGTATTGCGCTTCTGATTGCGCGACTTCCATGCTCTCGTGATCTTTGACGAGTTCAACATAGGGCTCGGTCGCTATTCGCGCCCGTTCGTCGCGTTCGTTGATCAGCTTGTCGAGTTCGTCGAGCAGCGGCGCAAGGTCGGCATCGCTGCTGTCGAGGGTGGTGCGCGCGGTTTCTGCGAGCTTGGCCAGTTTGGCGCATCGCGGATGATCGCGCCCGCTTTCTGCGGTCAGGCCGTTGGCGGCCTGAGCCATTCGGTTGATCAGGCGACGAGCCGGGTGTTGCGTATCGGCAAAGAACGTGGCGTCGTGCATGGAGAGTCTGAGCAGCGGGATTTGCAGCCGCCCGATTGCGGATTTGATGATTTCCGGGAGGTCCGGCGACGCAAAAATCGCTTCAAAAATCAGTGATAAGGTGTCCAGCGCGACCGCGGCCGGAGTGCCCAAGGGTAAGTCGAGATCTTTGGACTTTAGCGCGTGTAGCGGCTGTTCCTTGCTTTTTCCGTCGAGTGTCAGGCTGGCAAGGCCGGTCAGTTGCTGCAATTCAAGAACGCGCAGACGTTCCATCAACTGATTGAGCATCACGGCAGCCGATGCGTCAAGCGTGAAATTGGCGCCAGCTGGCGTGCCGATGCTCGTTTCGGGCGGAAACAGGTTGTTGGCTGCCGATTGTTTTTGCAGCGCCTGTTGCAATGCGACTAGTGGGTTGTATCCGGCGGGAGCGGCATTGTTGCTATTGTTGCTGTAGCCTGCCGCGTTTTCGTTGGTGCTGCCGGTGGCTTGCGGGCCTGACGAGGTGAGTCCTGAGCCTTCGCGTTGTACGATTTTGGGCGCAGTCGGAGCGACCTTATAGCGTCGCAGAATGTCGTTGAGTTCCTTGTAGACGTCGGGCAAACACAGTTGCAGCTGTTCCTCCATGCGTTCGAGCCGGGTGAAGGTCTTGTCGAGGCTTTCGCCGCCTTCCTTGCAGAGTACCCACAGGCCTCGGCGAATGGGTTCCAGCCCGACCGGGCTGTTGTCGACATTCATCAGGGGGCGGTGCAGCAAGGTCATGTAGCGTGACTGGACGCGCCAATGTTCGATGCGTTCGTTGTCGCGCAGGTGATTGGCGATGTCGTTGATGCGTATTTCCAGTTCGAGATCGTCATTGCCCACCAGCGAAATTCGCGAGGCGGTGAGCCCGGCCGTTTGCTCGAAGCCGTCCTGCCGGGTGGCCGTGGCCAGTTCGTCATACGCTTCGCCGATTTCCTGTGAAAAAGCCTTGATTACCGATGGCGAGCTAATGCCCGTATGACGGGCGATTTCGACCAGTCGCTCCTGAAAGAATTCGCGGCAGTCACGCAGGACGAAAAACGGGTCGTCGTCGCCGGATGGCGTCATGGTGGAGGTGACAATCGGATCGGACATTGTGTTGAATTCGGCCATCAGCCATCGGCGTTGATCTGGGCGATCAGCTCTTTTAGCGTGGCGCCGGCCTGCTCGTTGGCGACCTGACAGGTTCCCGCCGCATGGTGTCCGCCTCCGCCGTACTTGAGCATCAGTTCGCCGATGTTGGTCTTGCTGCTGCGGTCAAGGATCGATTTGCCGGTGGCAAAAACGGTGTTTTGCTTTTGCACGCCCCACATCACGTGGATGGAAATGTTGGTTTGCGGGAAGAGGGCGTAGATCAGGAAACGGTTGGTGGCAAAAATGGTTTCTTCGTTGCGCAGATCGAGTACCACCAGATTTTTGTATACCGTGGCGCAGCGCTGAATCTGTTCTTCGGCCAGAACGGCGTGTTCCAGATACATGTCGACGCGTTCCTTGACGTCCGGCAGTTTGAGGATGTCGTCAATGCTGTGGTCGCGGCAGTACTTGATCAGATCCATCATCAGTTGATAGTTGCTGACGCGGAAATCGCGGAAGCGTCCGAGGCCGGTACGTGAATCCATCA
>CAZZDF010000077.1:0-7326 GCA_964652915.1 uncultured Propionivibrio sp.
CGACGGTTGGCGCCCGACGGTCTTCCTTGACGATGATGCGCAAGCCGTTGTCGAGCTTTTGTTCGAAAGGATTGGCCGGCGCTATCGCCGGCCAGACAAGCGCCGAAAAGAGGACGGTCAAGCCGGTGATTCGTCTTGTGTAACGCATGGAGGTAAGTCGCTTCTGTTAGAATTTCGGTTGCAGGTCACTCGCGATGGCATCTTACCATCGCCTCTTTTCCGTCAATCTCGTAGAGACAAGAAAGCAACATGTTTGGTTTTCTCAAGAAGCCCGGTGATGCGGAAGCAGCCGTACCGGCCGATACCGCAGCCGAGCCGTCGTGGCGCGAGCGTTTGAAGGCAGGTCTGGCAAGAACCCGGGCGCAGTTTGGTGGAAAGCTCAAAACGATCTTTTCGCGCGGGAAGGTCGATGACGAACTGCTTGAGGATCTGGAAACCCTGTTGCTGACCAGTGATGTGGGCCTGGAGGCCACGCAGTATTTGCTCGACGAACTCAAGCTTCGCGCCAAGCGTGACCACATCGATACGCCGGAAGCCATTCAGCAAGCGCTTTCAGATGCTTTACACGAGTTGCTATCACCTCTGGAAACGCCGCTGGAAATTTCACATCACCGTCCGTTCATCATCATGATCGCCGGGGTCAACGGGGCGGGGAAAACTACTTCGATCGGCAAGTTGGCCAAATATTTTCAAGCGCAGGGCAAGTCGGTTCTGCTCGCCGCCGGCGATACTTTTCGCGCGGCAGCGCGGGAACAACTGCAAACCTGGGGCGAACGCAACGGTGTTACGGTTGTTTCACAGGTGTCCGGTGATCCGGCGGCCGTGGTTTTCGACGCCATTTCGGCGGCCAAGGCGCGTGGTATCGACATCGTGCTGGCCGATACCGCGGGACGTCTGCCGACGCAGTTGCATCTGATGGAGGAAATTGCCAAGGTGCGCCGTGTCATCCAGAAGGCCGATCCAAGCGGGCCGCATGAGACCTTGCTGATTCTCGATGCCAATTTCGGCCAGAATGCCTTGCAACAGGTGAAAGCCTTCGATAAGGCCATCGAGGTGACTGGGCTGGTGCTTACCAAGCTCGACGGAACAGCCAAGGGAGGAGCCATTGCGGCGATTGCCCGGCAGTGTCCAAAGCCTATCCGTTTCATCGGCGTGGGAGAGGGGATCGACGATCTTCGGCCATTCAATGCCCGTGATTTTGTCGATGCCTTGTTCGAGCAATCATGATTTCCGCCAGCGCTGTCACCAAACGTTATCCCGAGGGGCTGGAAGCGCTCAAAGGCGTCAGCTTCGAAATCACCGCTGGCGAGATGGTGTTCATCACCGGCCATTCGGGCGCCGGTAAATCGACCCTGTTTCGGCTACTCGCCGCGATTGAGCGCCCGACTTCGGGCAGCATCGTGGTCAATGGGCAAAACCTGGCGGCCTTGCGTAGAAGTGCCATTCCCTATTTGCGTCGTCATTTCGGGCTGATTTTTCAGGATCAGAAACTGCTTTTCGATCGCAGCGTTTTGGATAACGTCTTGTTGCCGTTGGCGATTGTCGGCTTGTCGCCGAAAGAGGCGGTGCGCCGTGCGCGCGCGGCGCTCGACAAGGTGGGCTTGCTGGATCGCGAAAAAGCGCATCCGATCGCCTTGTCCGGCGGCGAGCAGCAGCGCCTGGCCATTGCCCGGGCGGTAGTCAATCGTCCGGCGATCTTGCTCGCCGATGAGCCAACGGCCAATCTCGATGCCGCTTCGGCGGCCGTCATTCTTGAGATTTTCCGGGCTTTTCATCAGGTTGGCGTGACGCTGGTCATTTCGACGCATGACCCGCAGTGGATGGCGCATCTCTCGCCACGTATCCTGCGACTTGAGCAAGGCCGTTTGCTGGGGGGCGCGACATGAAGATTTTTTTTGCGCAGCACCGTACGGCTTTGGCCAGCGCATTTCACCGCTTGCTTGCCTCGCCGCTGAGTACCGTTCTTTCCTTTCTGGTTATCGGTACGGCATTGGCTTTGCCGAGTGCTGGCTGGGTGGCGCTCGACAATTTGAGTGCGATCGCCGGCAGCGCCTCCGGAGTGCAGCAAATCAGCCTGTTCATGACCCTGGATGCGAACAAGAAGGACATTGAGGAAACCAAGACCCGCTTGCGCGATGCCGGGTTGGCTGACTGGCGTTTCGTGGCCAAGGACGAGGCTTTGCAGCATCTGAAATCGTCAGAAGGCATGGCCGAGATCATCGAGAGTTTGCCGAAAAACCCGCTTCCCGACGCTTTTATTATTGAACCGGTCAATACCGAACCCGAGGCATTGGAACAGCTGGCCAAGACCTTTGCGGAATGGCCGAAAATCGCCCACGTCCAGCTTGATTCGGCCTGGGTCAAGCGCTTCGATGCGTTTTTGCGGATTGGCAAGTTGTCGGTGGTGATGCTTGCCGCTCTCTTTGCCGGTGCATTGGTGGTGGTGACCTTCAATACGATTCGCTTGCAGATTCTGGCGCACGCGGCGGAGATTGAAGTGGCCAAGTTGATCGGAGCTACGGATGCCTTTATTCGGCGGCCGTTTCAATACTTTGGAGCCTTGCAGGGAGCCTTCGGCGGGCTTTTTGCCGCGCTGTTGGTGAGTCTGGGCGGGTTTCTTCTGGCTGAGCCGGTGGGCGAACTGGTGGCGTTGTACGGCGGCGGCGCCGTGCTGCACGGCCTTTCCTTGGTTAACGTCGTGACCCTGATGTTCATCGGGGGAGGGTTGGGCTGGCTCGGCGCGCAGTTGTCGGTGGCCATTCATCTGCGTCGTTTTTCCTGATTTTCGACCCATTCGTCATGGCTGGCGATTTGCCGGATCGCGTTTATCCATAAGCTTTTCACCCTTTTGTCGTGTTTCCGGACACTGGTCTTTCGGTGTGCCGTCGCACTTGTTGAAATTATTTGACACTATTACTTTGGTCGGGTAGCTTGGGGGCCGGTGTAGTAGATACATCGAACTCTCAACCCACTTATTGATTCGGCCCGAAAATGCTTGAAATCCGTTCGCCCTGAGCTTGAACTGCGCCCCGCATGGCGCTTCGACAGGCTCAGCCCGAACGACATGATCGTCCGCGGTTCGATCAATACTCAATGTCAGGAGCTTCTTATGAAAAAGTCCTCCATGTTGTTGATGGCCTTAGCAGTAGCCAGTACCAGCGCGTTTGCTCAGAAGGTGCCGAAGGTTGGTGTAGTGATCTACAAGTTTGACGACACGTTCATGTCGTATGTTCGCGGCAAGATTGAATCCGAAGCCAAGGCCGCTGGCGTGAAAATTTCGGTGCAGGACGGTCAGGGCGATCAGGCCAAGGTGAATGACATCACCGATCTGTTCATGAGTCAGGGCTACAACAGTCTGGCGCTCAATATGGTCGAGCCGACCGCGGCCAATGTCATCATCCAGAAGGTTTCGGCCAAGAAGCTCCCAGTGGTGTTCTTCAATCGTGAGCCAGATGCCGGCGATATGTCCAAGTACCCGCTGGCCTACTATGTTGGCGCGAAAGCCCAGGCGTCCGGCACCATGGAAGGCGAAATTGTTGTCGATTACTGGAAGGCGAATCCGGCGGCTGACAAGAACAAGGACGGCAAGCTCCAGTACGTGATGCTGATTGGCGATCCGGCCAATACCGACGCTAAGTATCGTACCGAGTACTCGATCAAGGCGGTGAAGGCGGCTGGTATCAACGTGGAAAGTCTGGCCGAAGATACGGCCATGTGGCAGCGCGGAGAGGCGCAGAACAAGATGCAGGCCTGGCTGGCCAAATTTGGCGACAAGATCGAAGTGGTTTTCGCCAATAACGACGATATGGCCTTGGGTGCAATTGAGGCCTTGAAGGCTGCGGGCTACTTTGCCGGTGGCAAGAAATTCATGCCGGTGGTTGGTGTGGACGCGACGCCCCCGGCTTTGGATGCGCTTAAGCAAGGGACTTTGTTGGGTACGGTGCTGAACGATGCCATCAATCAGGGCAAAGCAACCTACGATCTGGCAGCGCAACTTGCGGCCGGTACCAAGCCCTTGAAGACCGTTGCGCCGCTGGCCAATGCCGACGGTACGCCGAACCCCGACGGGCATTATGTTTGGGTTCCCTATACCAAGGTCACCAAGGACAACTACAAGCAATTCATGAAGTAGGCGTCTGACCAAGTCGTGTGATGCGAGGCGTCGGGAGAACTGGCGCCTCGCAGTAATAACGGGAGTCTTGCCTAATGTCCGAAACCACCAATATTTTGGAAATGCGGGGCATTTCCAAGAGTTTTCCCGGCGTCAAGGCGCTGGATGATGTCAGTCTGGAGGTTCGTCCCGGAACGGTTCACGCGTTGATGGGTGAGAACGGTGCCGGAAAATCCACGCTGATGAAATGCCTGTTTGGCATGTACAAGCCCGACGCCGGAAGTATCGTGCTTAACGGCAGCGTTCGGGAGTTTGCCAACTCCAAGCAAGCGCTTGATGCCGGTATCTCGATGATCCATCAGGAACTGCTGCCGATTCCCTATCGCAGCGTGATGGAAAATCTCTGGCTGGGGCGATATCCGACGCGTGGTATCGGCCCCTTCCAGCTGGTCGATCATCAAAAAATGCTGGCCGATACGGTCAAGCTGTTTGAAGAACTGAACATGGATCTTGACCCGAAAATCTGGGTCACGCATCTACCGGTTTCCAAGGTGCAGTCGCTGGAGATTGCCAAGGCAGTGTCGTATCACTCGCAGGTAATCATCATGGATGAGCCGACCTCGAGTCTGTCGGAGCACGAAGTTGGGCACTTGTTCCGTATCATCCGCAAGCTAAAGGCCGATGGCGTGGCGATCATCTACATTTCGCACAAGATGGAGGAGATTCTCCAGATTGCCGACGAGGTGACGATCATGCGCGACGGGCGCCGGGTCGGAACCTATCCGGCGGCCGAGTTGACCACCGACCTGATCATCAACCGCATGGTTGGCCGCGACCTGACCAATCGTTTTCCGACCCGGAGCAATGTTCCCGGCGATGAACTGATGCGGGTCGAAGGGTTTACTTCGACCAATCCGAAATCGTTCAAGAATGTTTCGTTCGACCTGAAACGCGGCGAGATATTAGGCGTCAGTGGGCTTGTCGGCGCGCAACGAACGGAGCTGATGGAAGCGGTTTTCGGCATGCGTCCGGTGCAGTCCGGCCAGATATTCCTGCATGGAAAAGCGGTGACGATCCGTGATCCTGGCGAAGCGCAGAAGAACAAGATGGCCTTGTTAACCGAGGAGCGGCGTACCACCGGCATCTTCCCCATTCTTCCGGTCTTTGAAAACACTTTGATGGCGCACTGGGGGAATTATGTCCACCCTTGGGGGATTCTTGATCTGAGCCGGGCGGAAAAAGATGTTCAGGAGTCCATCCGGGCGTTGCGGGTGAAAACGCCGTCGTCGAAGACGCTGATTCAGAATCTTTCCGGGGGCAACCAGCAGAAAGTGCTTTTCTCCCGCTGGCTGCTGACCGAGCCGGATATTTTGATTCTCGATGAGCCGACGCGCGGTATCGACGTTGGCGCCAAATATGAGATTTATACGTTGATTGCCGATCTGGCCCAGCGCGGCAAGGGAATCATCATGATTTCCTCGGAACTGCCCGAGATTCTCGGCATGTCTGATCGAGTCATGGTCATGTGCGAAGGTCGCATGACCGGTATCGTTTCGGGAGCGGAAGCGACGCAGGAAACCATCATGCATCTCTCTACCCAATTCATGGCGCAAGGAGCTTCAAATGACAAGCATTGATACCTCACTGACGACAGTTTCCGTGGGAGCCCGGATCAAGGATTTTGCCGGCAAACAGGCCATGCTGTTCGTCCTCTTGGCATTGATTCTGGTGACGGGGGTATTTCAGCCGTCATTCCTCGAAGTGACGAATATCATCAATGTGCTGATGATTTCCTCGGTACTGGTCATCCTCGCGCTGGGCGAAGGGCCGATCCTGCTGACCAAGGGGGTTGATCTGTCGGCCGGGCGGGTGGTTGGCCTGGCGGCTTGTGTGGCCGCGTCCATGTTGCAGCGGGCGGACTATGCGAGCAAGGTTTTTCCGGATTTCCCGCTTTTCCCGTTGTGGGCGCCGATTCTTCTGGCGCTTCTGGCTGGCGCGATCGTTGGCTTGGTTAATGGCGGGATTGTCGCCTTTCTCAAGGTGCCGCCATTTATTACCACGCTCGGTACGATGGTTATCGTTTATGGCGTGACTTCACTTTACGTCGATCGTCCGCCACATGGCGCGGCGCCCATCGGGGGCTTGCGCGATGACTTTACAACCATTGCCAATGGCGCTTTCGATATTGCCGGAGATTTTCGATTGCCGTACATCGTGATCATCGCCGCCGTGGTGATTTTCGGGATGTGGGTGCTCTTGAACCATACGCGGATGGGCAAGAACGTTTATGCCATCGGAGCCAATCCGGAGGCGGCGACAGTCTCCGGGGTCAACGTCAACAAGACCCTGATTCTGGTTTATGTCATTGCCGGCGCGCTTTATGGTCTGGCCGGTGCTTTGCAGGCTGCGCGGCAGGGCAGTGCGACCAATAATCTGGGCTTTACCTGGGAACTTGATGCGATTGCCGCCTGCGTCATCGGTGGAGTGTCGACTTCGGGTGGTATCGGAACGGTCGGTGGTATTGTGATCGGTGTTCTGATTCTGGCTTTCTTGAACAACGCTCTGGTGATTCTCGGGGTGTCCGTTTACTGGCAGCAGATTTTCAAGGGCTTGATCATTGTTGCCGCGGTTGCCATTGATATTCGGAAATATCTGAAGAAGCGTTGACGGCTGCTTATGGCAATTGGAAACGGGTCGCCAAGCCGCGGCCCGTTTTGTTTCCAACGTCTGCTGGAATGCTTCTACGGTTTAATTGTTCTTGTGGTTGAATTTTTTTGTGCTATGGTATTCCTGTGAATAACAACGTTGGGGCTTAAAATGCTTGAGCCAAATTCATTGCAAGAGTCCGACGTGCCCGAGCGTTCCCGGGTGCTGACATTGGCCGTCGTCGAGACGGCCAGGCATCTGGAGATCGGATCAACTGAGCTCAGCCGAATTATCGGCGTCAGTCAGCCGGTGGCTTCGCGATTGCTCAATGGGCATTACTTTATCAAAGAGAGCACCAAGGAATGGGAGTTGTCGGCGCTGTTTGTGCGCCTCTATCGCGGCCTGTTTTCGATTGTCGGGAATAACAATCAATTGGCCATCAACTGGTTGCGTTCGCCAAATCATGCTTTTGCCGGCCAGCAGCCGATTGATGCCATAAAAGACGTTCAGGGATTGGTTCATGTCAGCGAATACGTCGACGCCCATCACGCTGGCGTCTGAAGCCCGTC
>CAZZDF010000078.1:0-7236 GCA_964652915.1 uncultured Propionivibrio sp.
ACTGGTTTGGCTACTGGCGAGGGGATGTCGACCGTGGCGTTTCCGGCGGTGATCGGCGTGTCGGGGCGATAGGCCGGGATCAGTGTGGTCAGCGGGATGGCTTGTCCTTGGGCGCTGTCGGCACCCCACTGCAGGGTAAAAGGCGGCGATCCGCGCCCGAGAAAAACCAGGCTGCGCGGGACACTGCCCACTTCGAGAAGGGGTGGCGTTTGTCCGAGCAGGGTGATCGGACCATTGGTTTGCAGGCGCAGCCGGGGGTACAGACCGCCCTCCAGCGCCAGATCGTCGGAACGGATTTCGCCGTTGGGCAGCTTGAGTCGATAGGCGACCGTTTGTGCCAGCGGGCGCCATTGTGTTGAGGCGGCGCTTTCGGCGCTTGTCGGGCGTTTGTGTCGCAGAACGTACAAAGGGTTCCGGTGGTGGTGTGACGGGCGGGAGTTCTGCGGCGTCATTTGCCCGAGTGTCGTGACACTGGCCAGCGAGTTGGGCTCGCTCAGGCTGATGCGCAGGCTGTCCAGCGGTGTATTGGTTGGCAGCAGGTAGTCACAATGCTTCTCGCCACAAGCCGTGGCGGCAATCGGTGCGGACCATTGCATGGGCGTTATGACTTCGTTGTGCAGCACGCTGTCGATGTCGACCGAGAGGATTTCGCTGGCGGCGTTGTGGTCACGCCAACGCAAGCGCAGGTATTTCGCCCGGATGCCGCCAAGATCGAGCGCCAGTCGTTCGATCTTCTGGTTGGCGCGTTTTAAAACGGCGAGTTGTTCGTTGCGGCTGATCGTGCGCCATTGGCGAAGATCGTCGCTGGCCTCGAGGTTCAAGGGGAATAAGCCTTCGGCGTTTTCGGCAAGGACGAAGCGGGCCTGCAGCAGGCAGCCCTGACTCTGACTGGCGTCGATGATCCATTCGCTGACCGTTTCCTTGGCGTTGTGAGGCGCGGTCTTGAGCAGCAACAGCGAGCCATCAGCGTTCTGCCGGAAGCTCAGGGTCATGTCTCCCGGCAAGGTGACGTTGTCCGGGCGGTTGGGGCTGAGGGGATAGATCGCGGCGCGGCGCGATTGAAGCTGTGTCTCGGTGGTTTCGTTGGCGATCCAGGCATAGGGTACCCAGTGGCCTTCGGCGTTGCGGATGCGCACATCGCGCAGGTCCGGATGCGCAGCTTCGGGGTAAATCGTGGTCGGTAGCGTCAGTCGGTAATACGGGCCTTCGCCGTGGTGGACGATGGGTGCCTGAATCGCTGCCTGATCGGTTGTTGCTGCTCTGTCGGCAGGCAGAACCGGGCGCGACAGCGAGATCAGCAGCAATGCCAGCAGCGCCGCTGGCCGGCCTGGATGGGCGCTCATGATTCATCCTTTGGCGGAAGTTCCGGTGTGTCCTCGTTTGACGCAGAGGCTTTGGCTGGAACCGGGGCAAAGTAGCCGACGATCAGCAGCAGGATACCGACTGCGATGAACGAGACGATTCGGTACAGGCTGCCGTGATCGGCGAGTTCGACGACAAACAGCTTGACGACCACTACGGCGAGCAGCGCGGCGCCGGCAAGCCAGATACTGCGCGAACCTCGGCGATTGCCTAGAAGCATGGCGGTGACGCCCATGATCGACCAGGTGATCGATAACGCCGCCTGCGTCAGTTGCGAGCCGAACAAGGCCGGGAAATCCCAGGCAACGCCGGCCCAATGGTGGCAGCTGCGCAGTACGGTAGCCGTCAGCAAGAACCAGCCAAGCACAGCGCCAAGGGTGCGAACCGATTTCTCCGATAACTTGGCTCCGGCCGAATCCGGTAGCGCTTGCCACCAGAGCAACAGGGCGGCCAGTACCAGCCATTGACCCAATTCCAGCGGATTGAAGAGCGGCAGGTAAGGAAGCGGCGAGGCGTTGCCGGGGCTGCTGAGGTTGCTGATGACACACCAGCCAAGCAGGTAGATGGCGACGGGCTGGCAAGCGACCTCGAGGTAAGCGTGGCGGAATTCGTCAAGCGGCCAGCGTTCCTTCAGCCAAGGCGAGCGCAATCCCCAGAATACCAAGGCCGGCACCAGAACCCAGCCAAGCATTGCCCAGCTCGAATGGGGATCGCCGAGTTCGGCAAAGCGCATCAGCCCTTCGCGCGAAGCCAGCAGCAGAAAGAGCCAGAATCCGAGAATGTGGAAGGGGTCGCGTGTGGCGTGCGAAACCCAGCGTTCCTGCTGGCGCAGGGCGATGAGATGCCAGAGCAGAGCCAGTGGCCAGAGCACGGCGCCAAGATAGGCTGAAGGCAGGAAGGCAGAAATTCCGCCGGGGAACTCGATGATCGCCGAATAGGCGCAAAGCGCCAGACCCGGCAAGGTGAATAGACCGGCTGCGCCCATCTGTGGCCAGTTGCGCCAGCGGGCCAGTACGGTGATCAAGGCCGAACTGGCGAGCACAATGGCTATGGCTGCGGCCGTCGCGTAGTGCGGATGCCCGCCAGCGCTGAGAACGCGGCTGCTTTCGTCCAGCCATGCCGCCAGCCACCATCCCAATCCCCACAAAACCGGCAGCCACAAGGCGTTACGCTGACTGCACCAGGGGTTGAACCAGCCGGTGGCAGGTGTGGCGAGGGCTGCGCTTGTTTCGCTGTCGTCGGCAAAGCTGTTGGCAAAGCGTTCAGCTTCGTGGCGAATCCAGTCACCGCAGCGCCAGGCGGCCAGCGCGAAAACCAGCGGAGTCCAGAAAGCCAGATGCTGGAAGGCCGGTGCGGAGAGATGCGCGGCCCCATTGGGCGCAAACCAGTAGAAACCGACCGAAACCAGTTGCAATACGATGGCGACAAGGGCCAGCCGGTCGTGCGACAGGCGTAGGGCCGCCCAGAGCACGGCGCAAGAGGTGATTGGCCAGACGATGGCTGCTTGCGTCAGGCTGATACCAAAGAGCATGGCCAGATGAAGCAACACGATGCCGACTGCGACTGCCAGTGAGCTGGCCTTCGACCAGTCCGGCGGTAAGCCGTTGTCGAGTGCCTTGCGGCGCGTTTGCGCCATGCTCCAGCCGGCGGTGAGAAGGATGCTGGCGGCGATGATCAATGTGGCCAGCGTGCCCTGGAAGCCGCTTTCCAGCGCGGCATCGGTCGGCAGGCCGGTGTTGCGGTGCAGGGTGGCGATGAAACTGAGCACCGAAAACGCCTGCAGTACGGCGACAATCGGCGAGAAGGTCGCGAGTTCGAAGCGCTGGGCCACGAAATAAAGGATGACTGAAAGGACGGCGCTGGCTGCCGCGGCCTGTGGCGGGGCAAACCACTGCCAGGGCAGGACGGTGATCGCGGCGATTCCGATGTAGAGCAGCAGACGGCTGGGGATGGCTTCCCAATCGGTGATTTGATCGTTTGCCTGATCCTTGCAGGTGCGCTCGTGTTGCCACCAGACAATCAGGGCGCTGATTGCCAGGAGCACCGGGCCGATCGTTGAACCGCTCAATAGTGGGCCGCTGGTCAATGGGGTGAAATCAATCGATTGCAGCAGTTTATGGCTGGCGCCGATCATCACCAGATAGGCAAAGGTGCGGGCATAAGGGCGGTGCTGCCGGACACCGAGCCAGTACATGCCAGCGCCTTCAACGGCCCAGGCCGCGCCGGTCCATACGCCTTCAAAGCCGAGCGGGATGGCCAGGGTTGCAAAAATGACGCCGATGATCGCGTAGGCTTCGGCCAGCAAACCCAGTCCTTGGCGTTCGCGCGAGAAAACGAGGCGCGCCAGTAGCAGATAGAACGCGCTGAGGGCGATTGCGGAAAAGGCCGGGCCAAATTCGAAGGGCTTGCTGAGCAGGTATTGCAGGCTAAAAGCGGTGAGTGGCGTGCCGAAAACCAGCGCGCTATCGACCCGGCCGACCTGTGCCAGAGCGGCACTCGCTTGTTGCCTGAGCGATTGCGGGAGGTTCGGAGTCTTCTGCGCATCGAGCAGGGTGCGTCGGGCAAAGAAGACGCCGATGGCGGTAAATAGCAGGAAAAACAGGATCAAAAAGGCTTGCACCGGGGCGTATTGGTCGAGGCTGTAGTGCTGGTCGGCCCACAGGCTGGCCAGGGTGAAGGTGCCGACAAAACCGATCAGGTTGAGAATGCGCCAGGCATTGAACCAGGCAATCAGGGCAATGCCCAGATCGAGAATGGCGAGGTAAGTGAACAAGGCCATCATCTGGTTGCTGCCGGAGGAAACCAGCAAGGGGGTGGCAAAACCTTCGAGCGCGGCAATGATCGCCAGAATCGGAGCCTTTTGCAGAATGGCCAAAATGGCGCCGAGCAGCGAGACGGCAAAGAGGAAGGCGAATCCCGTTTCATTGGGAATCAGTTGGTGGAATTTCATTGCGGCCAGGGCGGTCAGGTAGAACACGCCGACACCCATGCCCTGCAGGATCAGGGCGTAATCCCGGCGCTTGTGGCGCAGGAACCAGCCGAGAGTCAGCAAAGCAGCGCCCGATAAGGCAACACCGGCGTAGCGCAGCTCGATCGGAAAGCTGATGCGTTCGGCGGCGAAGCGGAGCAGGAAGGCCAGGCCGAGAAAGAGGATCAATACGCCGATTTGAACCAGCGTGTTGACCCCGTAAAGCAGTTTGCGAACCGGTGCGGGAAGGCGATCCTTGAACGGGATGGCCGGCTCGGTATGCCTCGGTTTGGGGCTGGCAGGGCTTGCTGGTGTCAGTGGGATCGGTTCGGACGGCTTGGGCGAAGCGGGTGGCACGATTTCGGCATTTTTCGCCGTGTTCGGGGAAGGTTCGGACTCCATTGGTACGGCATTTCCGGAACGGGCTTCGGTCGGTAGCGGCGTTGTGTTTATGGACGGGTCGAGATCGAGGTCGATGGTTCGTGTGTCGCTCGTCTCGGTGGTGTTGCGTTGTGCCGCTGTTTGACATTGGACTGGGGCGGTTTCGGGTTTTCCAGCCGCTTCGGCGTTCGGGGGGGCTTCAGCAAATTCTTCATCGCTGTGGCTGATGTTGTCGCCGGCAGGGGGGAGAGCTTCGGCCAATTGAGTTTTGGCCTGAGTTTCAGCCTGAGTTCCAGCTAATTGCGCTTCAACCATTTGCAGGCGTCGTTCCAGACTGGCGATCTGACGTTGCAAGTCAATCAGTTGCGGCGGAACGGAACGGTATTTTGTGGTCGGCGCCTCCGCTGCGGATTTCTTGCGTGTGGCGAGATGGACGATGATGCCGCCGAGCACGGAAAATACCAATGCCGCAGGCACTGAGTCAGTAATGGCGCCAATGAACAACCCGGCAAGTACGCCGAAATACCACATGGTGTCTCCTTGTCTTCCGGCCGGGGCGAATACCGGTTGCCAGGTATTGACGGATGCCGGATGTAATGAGCATAGCTCGCTCGTCGTTCAAGTTCAGCAGATTCGGATTGCGGTGTTTGAATTCGATACCACGGGTGTTGGATTGTTGCGATCTTCTGGCCGCAGGCTCAATTTCATTCGCAAGCATCACCCGACGGGGCTATGGTGCTCAATCACAGCCGTCTTTCGGGTGAGCGAAGCGCGGCCAATGGAATATGCGAGGCGGAACGGATGCTCTTGACCGAACGTTTGTGTGCATCGATACTTCGCCGTGTTCGCTTGGTGGGCAAATTATCCAGAAGGGTAGCCGCAAGAGGTCGACATGTTCAATACGAAATGCTGGTTACTGGCCGCCGCTTTGGCTCTGAATGGCACTTTGGCATTTCCGGCCGATAAATTGGTCGTCAACTTCATGCTTTCCAGCGGCACGCAGCGTACCGAATGGAATAATTTGCTGAAGGCTTTCAAGAATGCCCACCCGGATATCGAGGTTCAGCAAAACGATGCTTCGCAAGAGGGCTACAAAAGGCGCTTTTACGATTCGCTGAAGGAGCCGGTCGATGTCGCTTTCTGGTTTGCCGGAGCGCAGTTGTCCAAGGCTCACGATCTGAAGCTGTTGCGGCCTCTGGATGAGGCGACGGCGATGGCAGTGAGCAAGGCTTTCGTTCCAGCGACGCTCAAGGCGGTCAATTACGGCGGGCAGTACTATGCGCTTCCGCTGTCTTATTACCAATGGGGCTTCTTCTACAAGAAATCGACTTTTGCCCGGCTCGGGCTGACGCCTCCAGGCAACTGGGCGGAGTTCCAGGATGTGGCCGAAAAGCTGAAGGCTGCCAATATCACCCCAACCCAGGTCGGGGCTAAAGACGGTTGGCCGGCGATGGCCTGGTTTGATTATCTGAATCTGCGGATCAATGGCCTGGAGTTTCATCGCAAGCTTCTGAATGGAAGCGTGCCCTTTACCGATCCCAAGGTGAGCAAGGTTTTCGAAGTATGGAAAGACATGCTCGTTCGTGGCTACTTTGACGAGCGAAGTCCCTCGCTGGATTGGGACGAAGTGTTGCCCTTCCTGTATCGGGACGTTATCGGCATGTCCTTGATGGGAGCCTTTGCCGCCGCCAAATTCCCGCGATCCATTGCCAAGGACATCGGCTTCTTCCCGTTTCCGCAAATGACTACGCCGGTTACGCATTTCGAGGATGCGCCGCTGGATGTGCTGGTTTTTCCGGCGAGTGGGCATAATCCCGAGGCGACCGCGCTGTTCATCCGCTTTTTGGCCGAGAACGACGCGCTCAACCGGTTTAACGAGGCCACTCAGATGATTTCGCCGCGCTTGAATGCGCCGGCCGGCAAGAGCGTGAGCTTGGTGGAGGGGAAGAAACTGCTCGATCGGGCCAACGGAATCAGTTTTTTCTTCGATCGCGATGCGCCGCCGAAACTGGCTGAGGCGGCCAACAAGGCGTTGGTAGAGTTCATGAAGCCGCCGCACGATATCGCCAAAGTGATTGCCGCGTTGGATGCGGCCAGCCGGTGATGCAAGGGAATGCCTCGAGAGTTTGGTTTTTCCTTCTGGAGGTTTGGGCTTGAACTTAATCGTCAAGAGCGTAAGCTTCGCCACCGCGCTTCTTCAAAGACGGTCAGGCTGTTCGGGCGATGAAGTCTGGCGTGCAGCCAATGGCGGCTGTGGCTTTCTGTTCGTTTTGTCTATAAACCCGCTGGTGACGCGATGAGCTATGAAATCATTTGGGAGTCCGGTGGCGTAATCAAGCGCTTCTTCGGCCATGTCGATGACGTCGAGTTGATGCAGGCCGTGGTTGAGACCGAGGGCAGCCCCCGGTTTGACGAGTTGCGTTATGTCATTAACGATTTTCTCGAAGTGACCGGGGTTTCCGCCGGAACCGGCCATGTCGACGAGATCGCGGCCATCGATCAGGCGGCTTCGATAAGCAACCGGA
>CAZZDF010000079.1:0-7222 GCA_964652915.1 uncultured Propionivibrio sp.
CGGAGAAATCGTTTCCTTGCAGAAGTACTTTGGCCATGCCGGTTTTTGC
This sequence comes from uncultured Propionivibrio sp., assembly GCA_964652915.1. GTDB lineage: Bacteria > Pseudomonadota > Gammaproteobacteria > Burkholderiales > Rhodocyclaceae > Propionivibrio. The sequence goes on from CAZZDF010000079.1 coordinate 50, forward strand.
CCACGGGGTGTCGCGTACGGCGAGAACCTGTGCATAGCCTTGGCGGGCGCGTTCAAGATCGCCGCTGGTCATGAGTAACTGGCATTTGAGCCGCTGCAGATCGGCAGCGTTGGCGCGATCGACCTGCATCTGTTCATCACACAGGCGGATCGCTTCGGCCGGGTCGTGGCGTGTCAGGGCGGCGTCGATTGCCGAAAAGGCCTCTTTTTTGGCCCAGATTTTGGCCAGGCGGGTGCGTAGGGTGGCCTCGGTGATGGGTTTGATCAGATAGGTGTCCGGCTGAAATTCGGCGGCGCCGGTGACGACTTCCGAGGTTTTTTCGGCAGTAATCATGATCCACGCACAACTCGGGCCGATGAGTTCGCGGAACTTGGCTTCTTCGAGGATGTTCTGGCCGTTTTTGCCGGGGCCGAGATTAAAGTCGCACAGGACAACGTCGAATTTTTCGCGTTCGAGGAGTTTGATGGCTTCCCGGCCATTGCTGGCCATTTCGATATCTTTTGTCTGAGCGCCGCAGCTGCGCAGAATGTCGCGCAGGATGGTGCGCATGCCGCTGAAATCATCGATGATCAGGAAGGTTTTTCCGGAGAAATCGGCTTCGTTATTGGGGTCAAAGGTCATTTGTGTTCTCGGCTTCTGGAACTAGGAGGTCACGGGAGTCTCAGAACAAAGCAGCCGCCGCCCAAAGAGCCGCCGTTTTCCAGCTTGATTTCGCCGGATCGGCCGCGGTTGCGATGCATCTTGGCGGCTACGACCGAGAAGTGCAGACCAAGCCCGGTGCTGCCGCCAAGGAAATCGACGCCGCGCATGGCCTCGACGCCGGCATCGAGCATCATTTGCGGATAGCCTTTGCCGTTGTCCTCGACACGGATCTCGAGAACGCCGTCAGTTTCGCTGGCGATCAGGCGGATGCAATCCTGGGTGTAATGAATGGCGTTGTTGAGCGCGTTGCCGATCACGCCGCCAATCAGGTCTTCGTCGAATTCCCAGTACAAATCCTCGTCTACAACGAATTCGATGGCAATGTTCTGCGAAGTCAGCAGTGCCTGGTTCTGCTCGCCGATGAGGCGAAGTTCATCGGCGACCGACTGCGTTTGCGGGTCAAACGGGTAAAGGTTATGCCCGGTTTTGTAAAGGGTCAGCAGTTGGATCAGGTTGTTATTGATTCGCCGGGTTTCATAGATCATGTGCGCCATGTCTACTCCGGCGGGAAAGAGCGCCGGATCGACTTGCGCCAGCGTTTTTTCCAGACCGCCGATCAGCACGCTGATCGAGTTTTTCATGTCATGCACCGACGAAACCAGAAAGGTGTCGATGCCGGATAGTGGGATTGGCTCGGTCATGTTGGTATCGTCCCAAAAGTTTTTGGCCGCAGGCTTGTTCGTTTCGCTTCAGAAATCCTTGTCGCATTCCCAGAGAATGAATCCGCCTTCCTTCAGCGTCCATTCCATCATCTGGATCAAGGGGTGGGCGCGTTGCGCCAGATGAATGCCGACCTTCCCGGATTTATGGTCTTCGTCGGCGGCTTCGTCTTCTTCTTCGAGTCCTTTTTCGTGGGCTTGGCGTTCGGCTTCGTGCAACTCCTGCTTTTTTTCGTCGACGGCTTTGTGAAGTTTGGCGATGGCGTCGGGGAGTTGCTCGGCAAGGAATACACCACGCGGGGTGCATTCCTTGCCGATGATCTGGAACAACGTGTGCAGGTGCTCGGCGAACATGATGATTTCGCCCGAGGTGTTGGACGTTAATCTGACCAGCATGAGCTACTCCCCAAGAAAAAGCCGAGCGGCCTGAATAGCCCGTGGAATGGCGGTCTTGAGATGAGTAGTCCGGAGAATGGCTGTGCGTCTTGTGTTCCGGAACGTAGTCGTCAAGAAGCCGGTTTCATGCGGGGTGCAGGCCGAACCGACGGGCAGTTGCCCGTGTATTCGGTCCATTCTACACCCGTCACAAGCGTCACTGCGCCGTTCGGCTCCGCGTTTGCTAGCCCGGTTGGCGAAACCAGGGAAAAACGGCGCGGAGCCGGGCTGGGTCGGGCTCTAAATGGGCTTCAAACGGCCAGATCAACCTGCTGCAGACTGCCAACAGCGCCGCTTTCCATCAGGTAGATGCCGCTGGCGCGTACTTGCGCCAAGGTTCGGTTCTCCTGGTCGGTCAGAGTGAATGGCGTTTCCGTCGAGCCGAGATAGAGTGCGCCAACCCCCTTGGCCTGCAGGGTGCTCAGGATGTCTTGCCCTGCTGCGTCGGGTTGCCAGATGCGCAGGCGGGAAAAGTCGCTGTCGGCTTCGTCCAGCCATCGGTTGCCGTCGCTGTCGAGTTTGGACAGATCGGCAAAACCGTCGCCTGAGCGGGTGCCGAACAATTCGCTGCCGTCGTTGATTAGGCCGTCGTTGTTGGCGTCGATGGCCAGATAACCGCTGCTGGCCGCCAAGCCAAAGAAGGACTCGCTTTGGCCATCGACGTCGAGGTCGAAGGAGAAACGCTTGCCCGATAGTTCGGCGGCTTTGCCGTCGAAGTTGATGATCAGCGGGTCGCGCAGGATGAGCTTACCCTTTTCGCTGGTGCTTCGTTCGCACTCGAATTCGCGCTTCATGCAAAGGTCAAGGCTGAAGTCGAGCGAGCGACCATCATGGGTCTTGATCTGCCCGGTCGAGGCGAATTGGCTGCTTTCCTGCTCGCGGAAGGTTTCTGTAAACTCGCTGGTCCACTCGATTTCGCGGCTTCGGTTGAAGCCTTCGGACGGCGATTCTTTCCCGGCCTCGTCTGTTTTTAGAACCTCCTGCACGTCGGTGACTTGGGCCTTGGTTTCGCCTGAGATGGCTTCGAGAATGCTGGCGATCAAGGCTTCAAGCATCATCAATAGCCGGACTCGTTCGTCCTGGCGGTCGGTGCTTGTTGCTTCACCTGATTTTGTGACTTGATCAAGGGTTGATTTGAAGCTGCTTTCGAATTTGAAGTCCGCCTCGTATTCACAGGAATACTCATGGCAAGAATTCATCATAACGTTTGCTTGTTCGATTTTCATTGCGCACTCCTCGTCCGTTTGGGGAGTAAGTCGATGCAAGGCCCGTGCCACTGCCGGATTTTTAGAAAAATCAAAGAGTTGTGAAACGGCCGGAGTGGTTGGCGGCAAAGCTCGCCGCTTGTGCGGCAAGCGGGCGGTGAACGGGAGGCAAAATGGCGCGTTTAAGGCGCTGGAGGCGACGAGAAATCGGGGTGATTTTGGATGGTTTGCGCGACGTATCGGACGATATCCTCGGGTAATTGTCGGCTTTCCTTCAAAAAGCAGTCGCGGATGTGTTGTGCGTTAAAGCGGCCATCCGCGACATGAATCGGTGCGGACTTGTATCGCCCGGGATGGTGCTCGCCGTCGTCAATGGCCGCGTGAAGGAATCCGCGCTCCGGGTGCCAGATGATCGATCGCTCCCGGTGTATCTTGTCGTAGCACAACTCAAAGCCGGCAAAGCTGCCGTCCTCGTTGTGCCAGACGATAAGGTCGAAATTGCTGGAGGAGAACCAGCGCCGGCGCTTTTCGCCGGGGATTTGTCGTACCTGGAGATGCTCTCTCACGAGGAACCTGACGCTTACCCGCCGATATACGACATCTCGATTTTCTTGCCGGGCAAATCGCTGGCAGCGTGGCGATCGAGCGAGTAACGGTCGTTGCGTTGTGCCCAGGTACGGGTAATCAGTTGCTTGAGCGCTTCGTCATCGGCGCCGCGGCGCAACGGATCGCGCAGATCGACGCCGGTGGTGGCGAACAGGCAGGTGTAAAGCTTGCCATCGGTCGACAGGCGAAGCCGGCTGCAGTCGTGGCAGAAGGCTTGCGTCACCGAGGCGACAATGCCGAATTCTCCGCTGCCATCGGCAAAAGCCCAGCGTTTGGCTACTTCACCGTGGTAATTGGGCGCAATCGGGGCGATGGGATGGTGCACCTTGATGGTCTCGAGAATTTCCTTGGCCGTGACCACGTCGTCCATGCGCCAGCCGTTGGTTGAGCCGACATCCATGAATTCGATGAAGCGCAGGATGATGCCGCTGTGGCGGAAGTGATTGAGCAGCGGAATGACTTCGTGTTCGTTGATGCCGCGCTTGACGACCATGTTGACCTTGACTGGCGTCAGCCCGATGGCTTGCGCCGTACTGATGCCGTCAAGGACGGTGGCGACCGAGGCCGATGAATCGCTCATGCGCTTGAAGGTTTCTTCGCTGAGCCCGTCGAGGCTGACGGTAAGGCGTGTCAGCCCGGCGTCCTTGAGGGTTTGCGCCTTTTTGGCGAGGAGAACGCCGTTGGTGGTCAGTGCGATATCGACCGGTTGGCCGTCGCTGTCGGTCAATCGGGCCAGCTTTTCGATCAGCCGCTCGACGCCGTGGCGCATCAGCGGTTCGCCGCCGCTCAGGCGCAGCTTGTGTACGCCCAGTCCGACAAACAATCGGGCAACGCGCTCGATTTCTTCGAAGTCGAGCAATTCAGCGCGCGGCAGAAATACGAAGTCTTTACCGAAGACTTCTCTTGGCATGCAGTAGGTGCAGCGCAGGTTGCAGCGGTCGGTCACCGAGATGCGCAGGTCACGCAGCGGGCGGCCCAAGGTGTCGGTAATTGAGGACGATTGGATGTTGGCGGTATTCAAGGCGACTTCTCGTTCGGATTCCGGCGCAGTTTCGGGCTTGCGGATGAGTCGGTTTGCCGGAAACCACGCATTGTATAACAGGCTGGTTTTGATCGCAATTGCTCGATCTCTTGATATAGAGCGCAGGGTTCCCCGAGGGTTCCATCGCTTTGCTTTTTGCCCGATTCCCCGGTGCTGGGGCGGGCTTATACTTCTGTTGGACAGGGAAACGAAATTCGGTCGAGCATCGTGAAGCGGCAGGCCCGATTTGTTATTAAAGGAAATTGGTGATGAGTAGATGGTTGAGCGGTGATTTGCGACCCGAGATGGCTTGGTGCCGGGTGTGTTTCGCTCTGATGCTTTGGCCGGTTTTGCCCGCTTCCGGAGTTGCCGCGGATGTGTCGCCGTTTTCCGCGTGGGTGACCAAAGGCTGGGTTCTGGAGAAAAGTATCAACGGAGACCTTGATGTCGATGGCGTAGACGATGCGGTTCTGGTGCTCCTGCAAAACGATCGGCGCAAACGTAAGCGCAATCAAGGGCTTGGCGCTCTGGAACTGGATACCAACCCGCGTCGCTTGCTGGTCTTGCTGAAATCCGCCGAGGGTTATCGGAAAGTTGCCGATAACGCCCGCTTTCTGCCGCCGCAGAATGACGAAGAAACTCCGTGTCTGGCCGATCCGCTTGAGGAGGGCGGTGTGGCCATCAGCCGGGGTTTGCTGCGCATCGAGCTTCACCACTGGCTTAGTTGTGGCAGTTGGGGGGTGAGCCACAGTACCTTTCTGTTTCGACTGGAGGGCGGGCGCTTACGCTTGATTGGCATGGATGGATACGAATACATGCGCAATTCCGGTGAGCGCAGCGAAAGTAGCGTGAATTTTTTGACCGGCAAGAAAAAAACGACAACCGGGCTGAACGAGTTTGACGAAAGCGCCAAGCCACAAGTGACGTGGGGGCGAATTACGGCCCGTACGCCGATCTATCTGGATCAGATGGGCGCTTCGTGTGGCGAAGGCGATCCATCGCGAAGTTGGTGTCAGTAAACCGGTGTTTTCGCCACGCGGGCATTCCCGTCAAAGCACCCGCTAAAGGCCGGTTTGCTGAACTATTCCGCGTATAATCTGCGGTTTAGTCCAATTCACAGCAAAAATCGCCATGCAGGAAAAATACGAAGCCCAAGAAATCGAACTTGCCGCCCAGGCGCATTGGAACAAGACCCGTGCCGCCGTTGCCGTCGAAGACCTCGGAAAACCGAAATACTATTGCCTGTCGATGTTCCCGTACCCGTCGGGCAAGCTGCACATGGGGCATGTGCGCAATTACACGATTGGCGACGTGCTGGCGCGCTTCCACAAGATGCAGGGGTTCAACGTCATGCAGCCGATGGGCTGGGACGCTTTTGGCATGCCGGCGGAAAATGCCGCGATCCAGAACAACGTGCCGCCGGCCCAATGGACCTACGCCAACATCGAATACATGAAGGGGCAGCTTAACCGGCTTGGTTTTGCTATCGACTGGTCGCGTGAAGTCGCCACCTGCCGCCCCGAGTACTACCGCTGGGAGCAATGGCTGTTTACCCGCCTGTTCGAAAAAGGCCTGGTTTACAAGCGCTACGGCACGGTTAACTGGGACCCGATCGACCAGACGGTGCTGGCCAACGAGCAGGTGATCGACGGGCGCGGATGGCGCTCGGGCGCGCTGGTCGAAAAGCGCGAAATCCCCATGTACTACATGAAGATCACCGCTTACGCCGAGGAACTGCTCGCTGACCTCGACCAACTCACCGGTTGGCCGGAGCAGGTCAAGCTGATGCAGAAGAACTGGATTGGCAAGAGCGAAGGTGTGCGCTTTGCCTTCCCGTATGAACTCGACGGCAAGCAGGACAAGCTCTGGGTGTTCACGACGCGTGCCGACACGATCATGGGGGTCACCTTTGTTGCCGTCGCCGCCGAGCACCCGCTGGCTACCTATGCTGCGAAGAACAATCCTGAACTCGCTGCCTTTGTCGAGGAGTGCAAGCAGGGCGGTGTCGCCGAGGCCGACATCGCGACGATGGAAAAGAAAGGGATGCCGACCGGTATCTTCGTTACGCATCCGCTGACTGGCGAAAAAGTCGAAGTGTGGGTCGGCAACTACGTGTTGATGGGTTATGGCGACGGCGCCGTGATGGCCGTGCCGTCGCACGACGAGCGCGATTTTGCCTTCGCCAAGAAATACGGTCTCAAGATCACGCAGGTGATCGGCGAAAAAGACAAGGACGGTAGCGAGAAGGCGTTCTCCACCGATGCTTGGGAAGAGTGGTACGCCACCAAGGACGGTTACTGCGTCAATTCGGGCAAATACACCGGTCTGTCCTACAAGGCCGCGGTTGACGCCATTGCCGCCGATCTCGCGGCCAAGGGCCTCGGCGAGAAGAAGGTGCAGTTCCGCCTGCGCGACTGGGGCATCTCCCGGCAGCGCTACTGGGGCTGCCCGATTCCGATTATCCATTGCCCGGACTGCGGCGATGTGCCTGTTCCGGACGAGCAGTTGCCGGTGGTTTTGCCGGAAGACGTGACGGTCACCGGTG
>CAZZDF010000080.1:0-7136 GCA_964652915.1 uncultured Propionivibrio sp.
TTGGAGTTTTCATCGTAATGTTCTCTTTAATTGTCTTCGACGCAATGGATTTGTAGTCGGCTGTCGTTGGCAAAACCTTATGGCGTGTGCCATTCAGGCCGCAACGACCTCAAGATGCGAGGATACACGACTCGAAACCATCCGGCGCGATCAGCCTCCCGATTTGCCCGAAAAAGTTAGAGAAAACGTCACATTTTTGCATTTGTTGGGTCTTTGCTTTGTTCTTCGAATAGGCGACCATCTTTCCTCCGGCCAATACCTGTTCGGCGTTTAGTTCCCCGAACAGCTGCAGGGTCTTGGCCACCAGGCCGGTCCACCCGGTCTGGTGGCTGGCGCCAAGTCCAGCGCCGTTGTCGCCGTGGAAGTATTCGTAGAAAAGAACGTAGTCGCGCCAGTAGGGGTCACTCTGGAATTTCTCGGTGCCGCCGTAGACCGGGCGCCGGCCGTTTTCGTCTTTCAGGAAGATGCGTCCGAGCCGGTCGGCGATTTCGCGGGCGACTTCGAAGAGCGTCATCATGTTTCCCGAGCCGGTGGGGCATTCGACCTTGAAATCGTTGCCATGGAACAGGTAGAAGTTGAGCAACGCGCGGATGATCATGATATTGACCGGCATCCATACCGGCCCGCGCCAGTTCGAATTGCCGCCGAACATGCCGGTGTCCGATTCGCCGGGCAGGTAATCCACCCGGTATTCCTGGCCTTGCACGTAGAAGACGTAGGGGTTCTGTTCATGGAATTTGGAGAGCGAACGGATACCGTGCGGGCCAAGAAATTCTTTTTCGTCGAGCATCTTGGAGAGAATCCGCCGTAGCCGTTCCGGATTGACCATGGCCATGATGCCCCGCCCGGCGACGCCGAAATGACCGTCACCGGTCGGGTGGATGAATTGTTTGAGTTCGGGCATGCGGCGCATGCGTTCGGCGACCTGCGCCATCGCTCCGGGAATCGATTCGCGTTGTGCCTTTTCGACGACCGTGGTGGCGCACAGCGGCAGCAGGCCGACCATTGAGCGCACTTTCAGCCGCGTGGACGTGCCGTCCGGCAGGCGCAGCAGGTCGTAGTAAAAACCGTCCTCTTCATCCCACATGCTGTCCTGGCCTGGCTTGTTCATGGCCATCGTGATGTAGTAGAAGTGTTCGGCGAACTTGACGACCATGTCTTCGTAGGTGCTGTCATGCACAGCCAGCGCAATCGCCAGTTCCACCATATTCTGGCTGAACAGGGCCATCCAGGCGGTGCCGTCGGCCTGTTCCAGATGGCCGCCGGTGGGCAGCGGCGAACTGCGGTCAAAGACGCTGATGTTGTCGAGTCCGAGGAAGCCGCCTTCAAAGACGTTCTTGCCGAAGCGGTCCTTGCGGTTGACCCACCAGGTGAAGTTGAGCACCAGCTTGTTGAAAGTTTCGCGCAGAAAGTCAAAGTCGGTGGCGTGGTGCAGTCCCTGTTCGGTGCGCAGCAGGAAGAGCGTGGCAAAGGCATGCACCGGCGGATTGACGTCGCTGAAATTCCATTCGTAAGCCGGCATCTGCCCGGTTGGATGCAGGTAGGTACCCTTGAGCATCAGCTTCATCTGCTCCTTGGCAAAGTCCGGATCGACGATGGACAGAGGCAGGGTGTGGAAAGCCAGATCCCACGCCGCATACCACGGGTACTCCCATTTGTCGGGCATCGAAATGATGTCCTGATTCACCATGTGGAACCATTCTGAGTTGCGGCCGCTGCGGTAGCCCGAATGCAGCGGATTGGTGTTGTGTTCGTCGAGCCAGTTGTCGCCGTCAAAGAAAAAGAACTGTTTGCTCCACAACATCCCGGCCAGCGCCTGACGCAGCACACTGGCCTGATCGGGCGAGAGCGAAGGCGGTGTCACCGCGCGATAGAAGTCATCGGCTTCGAGCTTGCGGGCGGCAAAGGTTTCATCGAACGCCGTACCGAATGCCGAGGCCGCGGATTTGCCGCGTTTGCCGGCGGCGCTTTTGCCGGCCAGACGCAGGCGTACGCTGACCGACTGGCCGGGTTCGACCCTCTTCCGGTAGTGCGCTGCCACCTTGGTGCCTTCCTGTGCCGGATTGACTGCGTCTTGCCGGTTATGGATCACATAGTCGTTGATGCCATCCTTGACGTAGGGGCTATCGTTGCTTTGGCCCGGAAACAGGCGCGCGTGGTTGGTTTCGTTTTCGGTAAACAACAAGGGGACGTCGCTATCGCACGAAAAGACGAAGTCGCCGAGCAACATGTGCGATGCCGTGACGACACTGGTCCCGGCCGCCTTGCTGCGCTTGAGTCGTGGTTTTTCATCGACGCGATTGGAAGGGGCAATCCACGAAGCCCAGTCGTTGCGGAACCACAGCGTTGGCAAGAGATGAATTTCGGCGGCTTCCGGCCCGCGGTTGATGGCGGTGATCTTGATCAGCAGGTCTTCCGGCCCGTCCTTGGCGTATTCGACAAACACGTCGAAATAGCGATCCTCGTGGAAAACCCCCGTGTCGAGCAGTTCGTACTCCATTTCCTTGCGGTTGCGCCGGGCGTTGGTCTCAACAAGATCGGCGTAGGGGTAGGCCGCGTGCGGATACTTGTACAGGTACTTCATGTACGAGTGGGTCGGCGTGCTGTCCACGTAGAAGTAGTATTCCTTGACGTCTTCGCCGTGGTTGCCCTGGCTGTTGGTCAGGCCAAACAGCCGCTCCTTGAGGATGGGGTCCTTACCGTTCCACAGCGCCAGCGCGAAGCACAGGTGCTGCTTGTCGTCGGAAATTCCGGCCAGCCCGTCTTCGCCCCAGCGGTAGGCGCGCGAGCGCGCCTGATCGTGGGTAAAGAAATTCCAGGCGTCGCCGTTTTCGCTGTAGTCCTCGCGTACGGTCCCCCATTGGCGCTCGCTCAGATAGGGGCCCCATTTTCGCCAAGCGACTTTTTTCTCCCGGGCTTCGTCAAGTCTGATCTGTTCGGTGGTTTTCATCGTTGATCTTTCTGTCGTGTTGATCCGTGCCGCAATCGACTTGATTTGCCCTAAATGGCCTATTTGGTTCGCTTGGCCGGTTTTTCCGTAGCGGTATTTGCGGGAAGACATTCAGGAATGAACTTGAATGGATAGTTCGCTTCCTTGTAACGACCGATTTTGCGTTTGGGCAGGGTCACTTTTTCCAGCGGAATATCTTCGTAGGGGATCTGCGACAAGATGTGGCTGATGACGTTCAGGCGCACGCGCTTCTTGTCTTCGGAGTGGGCGGCGTACCACGGCGCCCAGGACGAGTCGCTCATTTTGAACATTTCGTCACGTGCTTCGGTGTAATCGTCCCAGCGGGTGAAGGACTTGATGTCCATCGGTGACAACTTCCAGGTCTTGCGACCGTCGTTGATGCGGTCTTTCAGCCGGCGTTCCTGTTCTTCCGGGCCGACTTCGAGCCAATACTTGAGCAGGATGATCCCGGACTCGACCATCGCTTTTTCGACCATCGGCACGGCATTTAGAAAGTCTCTTGTCTGCTCTGGTGTACAAAAGCCCATGATTCGTTCGACGCCGGCGCGGTTGTACCAGCTGCGGTCAAAAATGACGATTTCGCCGGCGGCCGGGAAGTGCTTGATATAACGCTGAACATACATCTGGCTCTTTTCGCGCTCGTTGGGCGCCGGTAGAGCGACCACGCGGAAGACGCGCGGGCTGACTCGTTCGGTGATGGCCTTGATGGTACCGCCCTTGCCGGCGCCGTCACGCCCCTCAAAAACAAGGCAGACCTTGATCCCTTTGGCCACCACCCAGCGCTGCAGTTTGACCAGCTCAACGTGCAGGCGTCTTAGCTCCTTCTCGTAGACCTTGTTGCTAATCGGTGCTGTTGAGGATACGGGGGCAGACTCGGTAACGTGATGATCCTTGCTCTTTTTTTTGCTAGCCATGTTTGGCTCCTTTCAGCGAAAAATTCGCTCGGTTTTTTGAATTTCCTGGTTTTGCATTCCCTTCGGTTGGATTCCGGCGAACGCCGGAATCCAGAAAACTCGACGAATTGGATCCCGGCTTTCGACCGAAGGAAGTCCCCTTGTGGGGCGCCGGGGCGACGAATACTTCAGCGCCTCCTTAGCGCTGATCCTCAACTCGTTTCCACGACTTGGAAGGGTTGTATTCCTTGACCTGTGCGCCGTTCTTGCCAAGATTCCGTTCGTAGATCTTGCCGTTGTTGCTGACGATGAAAGTCATCACACCGGTAACCCCGTATTCCGCCGGGTAGGCGACCATGGCAAAGCCGGCCAGCATGCGGCCGTTGATCAGGTAGCTGAAGGCGCCCCCGGGTGCGCTGTTGCCTTGCCGGGTAAGGATGCGGAAGTAATAGCCGCGGTAGGCGTCGCCTGCGGCATGGCCTTTGAGGTAGTCGCCGGCCGAAGCGATCAGCGGACCGAACGGGCTGGCTTCTTCGCCTTTGCTTTCGTCCGCCGGCCAATACAGACCGTCCTGCTTGCCGGGCGCGCTGCCGAGCTTTTGCGCATATTCACGGACATCGTCGCCATTGCGATCCTTGGCCGCATATTGCTGTTGCGCATCAACATAGGCACGCAGCACGCGAATGGCTTCGTTTTCGTTGGCGCCGATGCGGCGATTGATGAGCTCATCTTCACCCAGTTCGGTGGCAAAACGCCAGACGCCTTTTTCCAGCACCAGCGGAATCGGGAACGGCCAGGCTTCTACACCGATCAGCAGGATGCGCCGGTCCGGTGCCGGTTCGTCAAGCACCTGAAAGGCTTTCATCGCGGCCAGTGCTTTGGCGCGGGTCGCTGATGTGGCGGCCTTGTCCGACGAAATGATCAGGTGTTTGAATTCATCGCCGAAGATGGCGATCATCGCGTTATCGTCGTCGGCCTGCAGGGCTGCGGTCAATGCACTGACGGCTTCCTGCGGCGTGGCAAAAGTCTTTTGCTCTGCCGCGAAACCGACGAGCGGGATGGAAAGCAGCATTGCCAGCGCGAGGCCGCGCCATGCTGCCATAAACCGTGAGAGTCGAATAAGCACGGGAACCCCCTTGTTTGTCTTGATTTGAATATGGGTCATTGTTGTTCTCCTTAGCGACGGCGACCGCCACCGCCACTGCGTCCGCCGCCAGCGGCTGCGCGTCCGCCACCGCCGCCGCCCTGGAACGATGAGCCGCCACGGCCGCCACCCGAGGACATCGAGCTGCGGCTGGCTGCGCCGCGTGAGCTGTCGGCACGCGTATTGCCGCCACCGCCGTAGCCGCCAAAGGCATCGCCACCCCGGCCACCGCGATCGCCATACGAGCCACCCCGGTCGCCATACGAACCCGAACTGGCCCGGTCACGTACCGAACCACCACGATCGCTGGTGCCGGCGCTTGGGCGTGAGGATGGGGCGGAATCGCGACCGTTGGCGCCTTGCCGGCCTCCGAAGTCTTGTCGTCCGCCAACGTCCTGCCGGCTGCCGGCACCCTGCCGGTCGCCGAGACCCTGTCCGCGCCCGGTATCGCCGACGCGATCGGTGCGCGGCGTACGGCCGGCGCCGCTGCTCACTTGCCCGGGTTTCTTGTCCGATTTCCAGGCGGTGCCTTGCCCTGAGCCTCGGTTAGTGTTTCCGGTGTTGATGTTTCCCGTATTGATGTTCGTATTGCGGTTGATATTGATGTTGTTGTTACCGCCGCCACCCCAGTGGCAATCCCAATGGTTGTTGCTCCAGGCCGCACCGATGGCCGCGCCCCAGATCAGGCCGGTGGCAAAAGCGGCGCCGGGCGGGTAGGGGTAGTAATAGACCGGGTAGGGCGAAGGGTAATAGCCATAGGTCGGGCCGCCAGAAACCACAATGGTCGATGGGTTGTACTGCGGCACGTAGATGACTTCCGGATTGGCTTGAACGACCTTGATGACTTCCTTTTCGACGATGACCGTCTGTTTGTCGTCGGATTTGAGGTTGCCCACCGATTGCACTTTCCGGCGGAAGCGCTGGATGGCCTCCAGAACGCCGGATTGATCGGCAACGACGGCTTCGCCCAGATCGGCCGTCCAGTCGATCTCGGTGCTCATCTTCTTGACGACGTCGGGGTAGTTGAGCAGCGACTTGACTGAGTCTTGCCAGGCGTCGTTGATCTTCAGGTTCTTGTCGGTCTTGCGTTTGTCGAGAAAGCGATCGGCCTGCACAATTTCCAGTGGATAAGTCGACGCCGGCAGAATGAGTGCGACCAGATCATCCGGATAAAGGGCGATTGGAGCCACCAGCTGATCGAGCTCGGCGGCCGTATAGGGCGGTGGTGCGCCGCCGCCAGCGGGTGCCTGAGCAAATGCGCAGGCGCTCATGAGCGTGACGCAGAAAGTCAGAAGCTTGTGCATCCACGAGCTCTTTCTTCCATTGGCTTGAATCCAGTTTATTGCTTTCATCCGGTTTCCTCCTGTTGATTCAACTGCCTATTTAACCGTATAGCCGCGCCCTTCCAGGCAGGCGGCGCGTGCTTTGCTGAACGATGCTTGCTGCTGTTGGGTGTAAGCCTGTTGTTGTTGCTGAGCCTGCTGTTCGGTCTTGGCATTTTGTCGGCGGCTCTTCGAGCGTTGAGCAACCGCGCCTATGGCTGCGCCGGTGCCGACATCGCCGTCGACGGCACTGCTGATGACAGCGCCTTTGGCCGCACCACGTAGGCCAGCGCCCGGTGTGGTGCCGCTGGCGGTGGTTGCAGGCTTGGGTGCCGCTTGCGGTGGCGGCGGATTGGCCGGGTCCACTCCGGTTTGTTGAACGGCCCAGGAATAACAGGCGGCTTCGTCATTTTTTTGCTGTTCCGCCGATTGGCCGTTGGCCGGGTATACAAATTGCTGTGCGCCGGCTTCAGCGGCAAGGGCCAAAGCGATGGCGAGGAAATATGCAGTTCGTCGGTTCATGGTGCTCTCCCTGAAGTGAATGCTACGCCTGTTGCGGCAAACAAGCGTGACGTTTGATTAAAGATAACGGGCGGCGTTGTCGAAGTTCGGTTTCTGTAACGGCGGCATTTCAGAGCGGGCGACGCGCGCCAGAACAAAAGCCCTGCGTACCGGCGGGGTTCCATTCAGTTCGGCGATTGAAAACCCGACGTCATTGATTCGGTCGGTGGAAGACTCTTCGAGGACGACGTTCATGGTGTTCAGGCGCAGGTTCTGCGCTTCGAAATGCAGGGTACGCTCAGGGT
>CAZZDF010000081.1:0-7112 GCA_964652915.1 uncultured Propionivibrio sp.
CCATATGACAATGAAATCGTTCACCGCTTTTGCTACTTAATCAGCGTTTCCCTAGTGATCAGAGGTTGCGGTGGTCAAAACTGGCTACTGTGTTACTTCAAAGCCCCTTTGCTTGATCAGATCGGCCGCCGATTTGATGTCTTTGGCGTAACCGCTGGCAAGGAAGCAGCACGCCAGCTGACTAATGATGGATTGCGGAATGGCGATTTTTCCTGAGAGGACCAGGCGCATCCAGTGCGCTGTGCTCTTCGCGTCACAGGATTTTGGCAAATCCGGCAGGGCTTTCAGACTGTCGTGCGTCGCCTCAACAAGCGTTTCGCAGGTTTTATCGTGGAGGTAATCGATGCGCGGACATCGTTTGGGATTTGCAAAAGGCTCACCTTCGGTTCCGCGAAACAGAAGCGCTTGTCCGGAAGTCGCAACGATAACGTCGCGCATCAAGCCAAGGTAATCGGGATGTGTCGCTGCGGCCAGCAAAACCCCGTCACCCTTGAACGGGTCAAGCATTTTGACAAGGCTATGCGCGCTGTTGCGTAACCCAAGGCGCTCGCGCAAGCCGAGTTGATTGTTCAGACTAGGAGAAAGAACTGGCAGGGGAATGATGACCAGGCCGTGGTCGTCGAGGTGCTGTTGCGCTTCGTCAGCGCGGCGGCACGGAGTCAAGTCAAACTCCTGGAGGATTTGCGCAGTCGTAACCCGTTCGTAACCATCGATCAGTCCGTGAATAACGACGAAGAGCCCGAGACGCTGCAGCAGCAACGCAAGTAGCGCGGTTAGATTGGCCTCCTTGCGTGCTCCGTTATAGCTGGGAATAACGATCGGGCGCAGCGTTGAAGATGGGCTGCGCAAAAATGTCGTTCGTTCAAGGGTGGCGTTCAAAAAGCCGCGCATTTCCTCGGGGGATTCTCCTTTTATGCGTAGTGCGATGGTAATGGCACCTGACTCAAGGTCGGGAACCTGGCCATCAAGCATGCACCTGTAGAGATTCTGTGCTTCTTCGAGGGAAAGGTCGCGAGCGCCTTCGCGTCCGCGTTCAAGCTCCCGAACCACCTCGGTGAAGTTCATGCGGTCTCCTGTAATGTCAATCCATAATGTGAGGGTACTGATCCGGTCTTTCTTGTCGGGTGGTGCACTAGAATAGTCGCCGGCCAGCCATCTTTAGAACAATTTTCCGATGAAAAACAAAGGAAAGTTGCGTTTACACGCTTCTGCCAATTTACCTGGGAGCAATTAGGCGATATAATACGAAGGTTTTCCGAAGCCCCTTTTTTGGGGATATTTTCTACGAGGATGGGCATTTCGCCCATTTTTTATTTGTAGCTATGGATTTACAAGAACTAATCAATAAAACGGTAACCGGACTCGGATACGAGCTTGTGGACGTAGAGCAAAGTCCGCGTGGTCGTGTCCTGCGCCTCTTTGTCGACAAGCCGGAAAAGCAGGGGGGAATCGACGTCGAGGATTGTGCCCTGGTCAGCAACCAGTTGACACGGGTTCTGGCCGTTGAAAACGTCGATTACGATCGTCTTGAGGTGTCGTCGCCCGGTCTTGATCGGGTGTTGAAAAAGCCGGCGGATTTCGAGCGTTTTGTTGGTTCGGAAATCAATCTGCGCTTACGTCTTCCGATGAACGGCCGGCGGAATTTTAACGGCGTTTTGCTGGGTTTGGAGAACGACAAGGTAAGTCTGAGGATTGATACGGGCGAAGTGGAACTCGATCTTGGCAATATCGACAAGGCTCGGCTGGTTCCGAAGTTCGATTAGCAACGATCAGGCTGGAATAGGGGAAAGTAAATATGAGCCGCGAAATTTTGCTGCTGGTGGATGTGTTGGCGCGTGAAAAGAACGTTACCAAGGAAATTGTGTTCGGCGCTTTGGAACTGGCTCTTGCGTCTGCGACCAAGAAACGTATTCACGACGAAGCGGATGTCCGCGTTGTTGTCGATCGTGAAACAGGGGATTACGAAACCTTCCGTCGTTGGGAGGTTGTCGCTGACGAGGATTTCATCCATGAGGCTCAGCATCTCCCATTGTCCGAAGCCAAGAAGCAGGACCCGGACGTTGAAATCGGGGATTACCTTGAAGAGGCATTAGAACCGATTGACTTCGGGCGAATCGGCGCGCAGGCAGCCAAGCAGGTGATTCTGCAGAAAATTCGCGATGCCGAACGCGATCAAATTCTGAACGATTTCCTTGAGCGCAAAGAACACCTCGTTACCGGAACGATCAAGCGTATGGAGCGGGGTAACGCGATCATCGAGACAGGAAAGATTGAGGCGATACTGCCGCGCGATCAAATGATTCCGCGCGAAAACCTGCGTGTCGGCGATCGTGTCAAAGCCTTCCTGTTGCGGATTGATCGGGCTGCACGCGGCCCGCAGCTGATTCTTTCGCGTACGGCGCCGGAATTCATCATCAAGCTTTTTGAAATGGAAGTGCCGGAAGTTGAAGATGGCCTGCTGGAGATCAAGGCAGCAGCACGCGATGCCGGGATGCGCGCCAAGATTGCCGTTAAATCCAACGACCAGCGCGTTGATCCGATCGGTACCTGCGTCGGGATGCGCGGCATGCGGGTTACTGCAGTGACCAATGAACTGGCTGGCGAACGGGTCGATATCGTGCTCTGGTCGGCGGATCCGGCACAATTCGTTGTTGGCGCGCTGGCCCCGGCGGAAGTCGTGTCGATCGTTGTCGATGAAGATCGCCATTGTATGGATGTGGTGGTTGATGAGGACAACCTGGCAGTAGCCATCGGACGCGGTGGCCAGAATGTTCGACTGGCTTCGGAACTGACCGGCTGGACGATCAACCTGATGACCGAGGAAGAGTCGCAGACGCGTCTCGACGCCGAATCTGCCGCAACTCGTGTGTTGTTCATGGAAAAACTCGACGTTGATGAAGAGGTTGCCAACATTCTGATTAGCGAAGGATTTTCTACGCTCGAAGAGGTTGCTTACGTTCCTCTGCACGAAATGCTTGAGATTGAGGCATTCGATGAGGCCACGGTTCAGGAATTGCGTGATCGAGCCCGGAATGTTCTGCTGACTGAAGCCATTGTGACCGAAGAGCAAATTGGCGATGTGGCGGAAGACTTGCTTAATCTGGAAGGGATTGACAAGCCTTTGGTTAGCAAATTGGCCAGCAACGGAATCAAAACGCTTGACGATCTTGCCGATCTGGCGGTCGATGAGCTCACTGAAATGACCGGTATCGACGCAGATCGTGCCAAACAATTGATCACCACGGCGCGTGCGCACTGGTTCGAGTAAGTAGAATAAAAAGGAATTCCGTATGGCGCAAACAACCGTTGCCCAATTTGCCACCGAGCTGAAAATTCCAGCGGATGCGCTGCTTGAGCAGTTGCGGAAAGCTGGTGTTGTAAAAAGCAAGACCGACGACTTTCTCTCGGAGCAGGATAAGTCGAAGTTGCTTGAGTTTCTCCGGCGTTCGCACGGAGAGGGGGATGGAAAGACAAAGATCACCCTGACGCGCAAGGAAACGACCGAAATCAAGTCGCAGGATTCGCATGGCAAATCAAGAACCGTTCAGGTCGAAGTCCGCAAAAAGCGTGTTCTCGTCAAACGCGATACGCCTGAAGCGATTCCGGAGCCGCGTAGCGAAATCAAACCGCCGGTTGAGCCGGAAGTTCAACCTGAACCCGTGGTGCTTGAACCGGCTGTTGAAGCGGTTCCCGAGCCGGTTGTTGAGGTTGTGGCCCCGCCGCCAGTAGTCGAATTTGCGCCAGAGCCGGTAGTCGAAGAAGTTGCCGAAGAGGTTCCGCCGCCGGTTGTCGAACCGGAAGTCGTTGAAGAAAAGCCGAAATCATCGCAAAAGACGAAAAACAAGGCGGTTGAAGGCAAGGCGGATACCGGCGGGGAGTCAAAGAGCGGCGGCAAGAAGGTGGTTACCAGAGCCTCCATCATTGGCGAGGAGCAGCAAAGACTCAGGGCTGAGGAAGAGCGGCGGAATGCTGCGCTTCGTGCTCATCAGGAGGCCGAGTATCGCGCCAAGCAGCAGCGTATTGCCGATCTCGCACGCTTGAAGCGTGAAGCGGAAGAGAAGGCGACGGCGGCGCGAACTGCGGAAGCTGCAAAAGTGGCCGCTGCGCAAACGGCGAGCGACAAGCCCTCCGAAGACAAGACCTTGCACAAGCCTGCGTCAAAATCCGGCGCATCGGACAAGAAATCGGCTGAGAAGAAAGATCAGTGGAAGAATGAAGGGGCCAGCAAGCGCCAGGGTCTGAAGACACGCGGCGCCACGGGTGGCACCGGATGGCGCGAAAACAAGCATGGCAAGCGCCCAGCTCGCGGTTCGGAAGTCGAGGAAACACATGCATTCCAGGCGCCAACCGAAGCGGTGGTCTACGAAGTGCATGTGCCGGAAACCATTTCGGTTTCCGATCTGGCGCACAAGATGTCGGTGAAAGCGACCGAAGTCATCAAGACGCTGATGAAGATGGGATCGATGGTCACCATTAATCAGGTGCTCGATCAGGAAACGGCGATGATCATCGTCGAAGAAATGGGGCATAAGGCTTTTGCTGCCAAGCTCGACGATCCGGATGCTTTCATCAACGAGATGGTGCATAAGGATGCCGTCGAAGAACCCAGAGCGCCGGTGGTTACCGTCATGGGTCACGTCGATCACGGCAAGACCTCCTTGCTCGATTTCATTCGTCGCACGCGGGTTGCTTCCGGTGAGGCGGGCGGTATTACGCAGCACATCGGTGCTTACCACGTGGAAACCGATCGCGGCATGGTGACCTTCCTCGATACGCCCGGTCACGAAGCCTTTACGGCAATGCGCGCGCGCGGCGCACAAGCGACTGACCTGGTCATTCTTGTGGTGGCCGCCGACGACGGCGTGATGCCGCAAACGCGTGAAGCGATTCACCATGCGAAAGCGGCAGGCGTTCCGATTGTCGTTGCGGTCAACAAGATCGACAAGCCGGAAGCCAATCCCGAACGCGTCAAGCAGGAGCTGGTCGCCGAGGAGGTCATCCCCGAAGAATACGGCGGTGACGCCCCGTTTGTTCCGGTTTCTGCCAAGACCGGTGCCGGTATCGACGAATTGCTGGAGAACGTTTTGCTGCAGGCCGAAGTGCTTGAGCTGAAAGCGCCGAAGGATACGCCTGCCAAGGGTTTGATCATCGAAGCACGTTTGGATAAGGGGCGCGGTCCGGTAGCCACCATGCTGGTTCAATCCGGTACCTTGCGTCAGGGCGACGTTCTTCTTGCCGGACAGGTATTTGGCCGTATTCGCGCCATGCTTGATGAAAACGGCAAGTCGATCAAGGAAGCCGGGCCGTCCATTCCGGTTGAAATCCTGGGTTTGTCCGACGTTCCACCCGCCGGTCAGGATGCTGTCGTGCTACTTGACGAACGCAAGGCGCGCGAAATCGCATTGTTCCGTCAAGGCAAGTTCCGCGATGTCAAATTGGCGAAGAAACAGGCGGCCAATCTCGAAAACATCCTCGATCAGATGACCGAAGGCGAAGTGAAGATCCTGCCGCTCATCATCAAGGCTGACGTTCAGGGTTCTCAGGAAGCCTTGGCGCAATCCTTGCAAAAGCTCTCCACCGCGGAGGTCAAGGTCAACATTATCCATGCGGCGGTGGGTGCCATCAGCGAATCCGACGTTCATCTGGCGCAAGCATCCAAGGCCGTCGTCATCGGCTTTAATACGCGTGCTGATGCCGGTGCGCGTAAGGCGGCGGAAACGGTTGGCGTGGATATTCGTTACTACAACATCATTTACGACGCGGTTGACGAGGTCAAAGCGGCATTGTCCGGCATGCTCGCGCCGGAGAAGCGCGAAGAAATCACCGGTCTTGTCGAGATTCGTCAGGTGTTCCGTGCTTCGAAGATTGGCACTATCGCCGGTTGTTATGTTCTCGAGGGCATTATCAAGCGTTCGTCACGAGCACGTTTGTTGCGCAACAACATCGTTGTCTGGGATGGCGAACTCGATTCGCTCAAGCGCTTCAAGGACGACGTCAAGGAAGTGCGTTCGGGCCTCGAGTGCGGTTTGTCGTTGAAGAACTACAGCGCATACGAGGAGGGCGATCAGCTCGAAGTGTATGACGTCACCGAAATTGCTCGGACTCTGTAAGTGGCTGGCAATAAAGGATTTTCCCGCAAAGACCGGGTTTCCGAGCAAATACGCCGGGAACTCGCCGAGCTGATTCGTACGGAACTTAAAGATCCGCGTGTCGGCATGGTGAGTATCACCGATGTTGAAGTGACTTCCGATTACGCTCACGCCAAAGTGTATTTCAGCACCTTGGCCGGAAGTGAGCAGTTGTCGGAGGTGATGGCTGGCCTGCAGAGGTCAGCCGGCTTCCTGCGGCGGGAACTTGGAAAGCGCATCAGTATACACATGACGCCGCAGCTTAACTTCGTCTTTGATCAATCGCTTGAACGTGGTGCCGATCTTTCCAAACTGATTCAGGAAGCCGTAGCGATTTCGGAGCGTTCCGATTCTGCTTCCGATAGTGATGCCGGCGAAAAGTAACGTTCCCAAGCGGGTCTGGAAGCGTGTGGATGGTGTCCTGCTGCTTGATAAATCGAGTGGCATGACCTCGAATTCCGCTTTGCAAAGCGCGCGTCGGTTGTTTTCGGCCGCCAAGGCCGGGCATACCGGAACGCTTGACCCTCTGGCAACAGGCTTGTTGCCGGTTTGCTTTGGCGAGGCAACGAAATTTTCTGCTGACCTGCTGGATGCAGATAAAACCTACGAGGCCGAAGTCCTTTTCGGTATTACAACCGACACCGGCGATAGCGAGGGCGAGGCGATCCGAACTTGCTCACCTCATTTTGTCCTGAGCGATTTGGAAGTCGTTCTAGGTCGCTTTCGTGGTCCAATTACCCAGATTCCCCCGATGTATTCGGCGCTCAAACGCGAAGGCAAGCCGCTTTACGAGTTGGCCAGGCAAGGTGTGGAAGTGGAGCGGCAACCGCGTGAAGTGACGATTCACGAACTGCAATTGCTCGATTTTTCAGGCAATCGCTGTCGTTTGCGAGTCTCCTGCAGCAAGGGAACCTACATTCGCACGCTCGCCGAGGATATTGGCAATGCGCTCGGCTGCGGCGCCCATTTGACGGCATTGCGGCG
>CAZZDF010000082.1:0-7101 GCA_964652915.1 uncultured Propionivibrio sp.
ACACCTTCTACCTGCTCAACGAAGACGGCAAAGTCGCCGAAGACATCCTGCTGCGTACGCACACCAGCCCGATCCAGGTACGCTACATGCAAGCCCATGTCGCCAAATATGCCGGGCAGGAAACAATGCCGGAAATCCGCATCATTGCGCCGGGCCGTGTCTATCGTGTCGATTCAGACGCTACCCATTCACCGATGTTCCATCAGGTCGAAGGCCTGTGGATCGGCGAGAGCGTCAGTTTTGCCGACCTGAAAGGCGTCGTCGGCGACTTTTTGCGTCGTTTCTTTGAAAGCGACGACCTGCAGGTGCGTTTCCGCCCGTCCTTCTTCCCGTTTACCGAGCCGTCCGCCGAAATCGACGTGGCGTTCATGAGCGGCGCACTCAAAGGGCGCTGGCTCGAAATCGCCGGGTGCGGCATGGTGCATCCGAACGTGCTGCGCCACGTCGGAATCGACCCGGAAAAATACGTTGGCTTTGCTTTCGGCATGGGGCCTGATCGCCTGACCATGCTGCGCTACGGGGTCAATGACCTGCGCCTGTTCTTCGATGGCGATCTGCGCGTTCTGCGCCAGTTCATTTGATGGATCACACATGAAATTCTCAGAATCCTGGCTACGCAATTTCGTCAACCCGAGCGTCTCGGGTGACGAATTCTCACATCTTCTGACCATGGCAGGCCTCGAAGTCGAAGAGGAATGCCCCGTCGCACCCGCCTTCGACAAGGTCATCGTCGCCCGGGTCCTCGAAGTCAACAAACATCCGGACGCCGACCGCCTGAACGTGTGCCAGGTCGATATCGGTCGCGATACGCCGCAAACCATCGTCTGCGGCGCGCCCAACGTCGCGCCCGGGCTGAAGGTACCCTGCGCGCTGCCCGGCGCCAACCTGCCCGGCGACTTCAAGATCAAGGTTGCCAAGGTACGCGGCATCGAGTCTTCCGGCATGCTCTGCTCAGCCAAGGAACTCGGCATCGCCGAAGACGCCTCCGGCCTGCTGGTGCTGCCGACCGATGCGCCGGTCGGCGAAAGCATCCGGACCTATCTTGACCTCGACGACCGCTTGCTGACCCTCAAACTCACGCCGAACCGTGCCGACTGCCTGTCGCTCACCGGCGTTGCCCGCGAAGTCGCCGCTCTGACCGGAACGCCGGCCAACTACCCTGAGATCTCCCCCGTCAAGGCCGGGATCGACGCACAACGCAACATCGTTCTGGACGCCCCCGACGCCTGCCCGCTTTACTGCGGCCGCGTCATTTCCGGCGTCAACGCCCGCGCCGCAACGCCCGAGTGGATGAAGCGCCGTCTTGAACGCAGTGGCATTCGTTCGATCTCCGCACTCGTCGACATCACCAACTACGTCATGCTCGAACTCGGGCAACCGCTTCACGCCTTCGACAACACCAAGCTTGACGGCGCCGTCCATGCACGCATGGCCCGTGCGGGTGAAAAAATCCTGCTGCTCAACGAACAGACGCTTGAACTCTCCGATGACGTACTGCTCATCGCCGACGACAAACGACCGCTGGCCATGGCCGGCATCATGGGCGGCGAAGACACCGGCATCACGCTCGAAACGACGGAAATGTTCCTCGAATCCGCCTTCTTCGCGCCCAAAGCCATCGCCGGTCGCGCCCGTCGCTATGGCTTCGGCTCGGACGCCTCGCACCGCTTCGAACGCGGCGTCGATTTCGGCGGCACGCAACGCGCACTGGAACGCGCCACGCAACTCATCCACCAAATTTGCGGCGGTCAGGCCGGCACCTTGTGCGAAGCCGTTGCCGAGTTACCGGCCAGAGCGCCCGTGCGCCTGCGCCCGACCCGCGTCACCCGGGTGCTCGGAATCAGCTTTTCCGCAGAACAGATTGGCGAACTCTTTTCCCGACTCGGCCTTTCCTTCACCCGTGATGGCGACGACTTCATCGTCACCCCGCCGAGCTATCGCTTCGACATCGAAATCGAAGAAGACCTCATTGAGGAAATTGCCCGACTGTACGGCTACGACAACATTCCAGCCCAGGCGCCGTGCGCCAGGCTGTCGATGCTGCCGCAGACCGAAGATGCACGTCCGCTGCAGCAAGTCCGCAAATTGCTCGCCGATAGCGGATTTCAGGAAGTCATCAACTTCGCCTTCGTCGAAGAAGCCTGGGAAACGGACTTTTCGGCCAATACAGCGCCCATCCATCTGGCCAACCCGATCGCCAGCCAGATGAGCGTAATGCGCTCGTCGCTGATTGGCGGCCTGATTGCCAACGTGGTCACCAACCTGAAACGCAAACAAAGCCGTGTCCGCATCTTCGAGACCGGCCGCTGTTTCTTCCGCGACCCGGCCGGCGGCCCGGTAGCCGGATTCCGCCAACCGTGGAAGCTTACCGGACTGGCTTTTGGCAGCGCCCTCCCAGAGCAGTGGGGCAGCAAATCGCGCAACGTCGACTTTTACGACATGAAAGGCGAAGTCGAACGCCTGCTTGCACCCGCCGTTGCCCGCTTCGAAAGAACCACACACCCGGCTCTGCATCCGGGCCGTAGCGCACGCGTCATGCTCGGCGATCAGGAAATCGGCGTAATCGGCGAATTGCACCCGCAATGGCTGCAAAAGTACGACCTGCCGCAAGCCCCTGTCATCTTCGAACTCGACCTAGCCCCGCTCACCGCTTCCAAACTGCCGAAGTACACGGAAGTCTCGCGCCAGCCTCTGGCAACACGCGATCTGGCCATCGTCGTCGATCAAAAGCTCGAACTGCAGAAGCTGCTCGATGGCATGCTGGCCAACCGTCCGGCAATCATCCAGGATATCCGGCTGTTCGATGTATACACCGGGAAAGGAATCGCTCAAGGGAAAAAAAGCCTTGCATTCCGGATAGTTATGCAAGATACTCAAAGGACTTTGCTAGATGCGGAAGTCGATGCCGCCATGCAACAATTGATTACCTACTTGCAACAGACCTTTGCAGCACAGCTTCGCGTCTGACAGGACAGAAACATGACGCTTACCAAAGCAGAACTTGCCGATTTGTTGTTTGAAAAAGTCGGCCTCAATAAACGCGAGGCCAAGGACATGGTCGAAGCGTTCTTTGAAGAGATCCGTAACGCGCTTGAGCGCGGCGATGGTGTCAAGCTTTCCGGATTCGGTAACTTCCAGCTGCGTGACAAGCCGCAGCGTCCCGGCCGCAATCCGAAAACCGGCGAAGAAATTCCGATCACCGCGCGGCGCGTCGTGACTTTCCATGCCAGCCAAAAGCTGAAGGGCGAAGTGGAGATTTCATACGATGGAACCCAGTCCTAAAGACAGCACCAAGGAGCCGTTGCCGCCCATCCCCGCCAAACGCTACTTCACCATCGGCGAAGTCAGCGAGCTTTGCGGGGTCAAGCCGCACGTGCTGCGCTACTGGGAACAGGAATTCGCCCAGTTGAAGCCGGTGAAGCGGCGCGGCAACCGACGCTACTACCAGCACCATGAAGTCCTGCTGGTACGCCGCATCCGGGAATTGCTGTATAGCCAGGGATTCACCATCAGCGGTGCGCGCAATCAACTCGAAGACGCAATCCACGATTCCAAACCAGCCGTCCTGACGGCGGAAATGCTGCGCGCAGAGCTACTCAGCATCGCAGAAACACTACGAATCTAAGCCATAACCGCGAATTTTGGTTTATAATCGCAGGCTGTCGGGGCGTAGCGCAGCCTGGTAGCGCACTTGCATGGGGTGCAAGGGGTCGCGAGTTCGAATCCCGCCGCCCCGACCAATAGAATCAAGCACTTAGGCCAATCTTCGGATTGGCCTTTTTGTTTTTTCATAACGATTATTCGAAATGGCCCCCACTATGGCCCCCACAGACAAGTTTTGTATAAGAAATCTCTCTTGCCTGAAAAACGCAATCGCTGGCCATCCAGGCCCGACGAACCTGCCTCGAGCAAATAACCGCCATGATTTCTCACCAGACCCGTGTAAAGTCAAAACCTGACTTGATTAGCAACAAACTTCAGCTTGATAGGGGTAGAGAAGGGCGTCAGCCCTCCCCTCCCTCCGAACCGTACGTGCGGTTTTCGCGCATACGGCTCTCCAGTCGAGAGTTTCCACATCGGGATCAGCGAAGCAGTACTGACGTGTGACTAAACAGATTCTCTCTATCTCATCATTCATGACAACCATTGCTCCAGCGTTGATGATCAAAACTATTCCTCTTCCAGATGGAGGATATCGGTCAGATTGGCGTGCCAAAGAACGGCAGGGCTACATCCTCACCCGGCCACCGAACTGCCGATCCAGAAGAGCGCTCGCGGAACTTTTGGCGCTTCACGCAGTGACTGCTCTTGTTCGTCCTTTGCGATTTCGAGATTTCCAGGACTGTGGGCCAATTCGTTTGACGGCATGGGAGATTCCAGAGACGATTGCCGGATCCACGGAGTTAGCCCACCTTCGACCCTATGTAAGATTCATTCGTTTGTCGTTGAACGATTTGCCCATTGAGTTGATGCGAGAAGAGGACTGGCCAAGCACGCCTCATCCTGGTTTTATGGAGTCGTTTGAACTGGTTCGCAATGACCCATGGGAAGACGTTGTGCACTTTTCCTGCCAATTCAAAGCGGCCCCAACAATTCTTGCACTCGACATCATTCGCGCGCAATTACAAACAACAACCCAATGGAAAGCCTGGGCCACCTTGTATTTGACGACACCGGATATGATCCGTCTGCCATCGGATGGGCTGCCCACGGAGCAACTCACAACTCATCAGTTTCTCTGCCCAAAGTACGGCTGGATCTTTATCGTCAAAGATCACCGGATCATCGGTATTCGTGGCGCGCGTGCCGGTGAGCATCAATCCATTCTTGGCATACTGTTGGCACAGCAGCCTGCTTTAGAAGAAAAAGCGATTGCCTCTGCCGCCACCTACGCGATCAGAGAAGCCAAAAGCAGTGTTGAACGACTGCGTATTCTGGATGAGTTTCTTTGTGCTTTACCAGAGAAATTTCGACGAATTTTTCGCACGGACAATGTTCGTGAGAGCCATACAGCGTTGCATCAGGTCATGAAAGAGGCTCTCGACGTTGCTGCGGATCAGGCAGCCAGGGCATCAATGCTCAAGGTGTTTTTACAGGTGATTCCGGCAGAAGAATCTCATCTGGAGTTGCCAGATGGTACGCGCGCCTCGGTAACTGGTCATGTCCTCGACAGGCTGATGACCCGTTTCAACATGCGATCGGCACTCAGCAGCCTTCGCTGGCTTCACAGCAATGCACGAAAGCTGAGGCCTGTTCAATTGTTACCATCACTGCAGGCATCTAAGGCTTTGAATTACGACGCGTCGGCAATTCACTGGCGCCACTTTAATGAATGGACCATTGTGGTTTCTGAGGGTGTTGTAATGACTGCCTATTTTCCAAAGTGGGATAGCCGATAACTGGAAAAGCGATTTGGTTTGAGTCTCCGCAGAACAGCACAGAGGAGTGTGGATTTTTTGTTGATATTTGAATTCCTGGCTCACTAGGAGAGCCTTTCGTCGGTCAAGCTAACCCCCTTTCAATGACGAGCTGCAAAAATGGCCAACGAGTTTTTCATGGAATTGGATACCCTAATTAGCAAAGTTCATTCTGAGCGCTCTGATTCTGGGGAAGCAACTGGTATCCAATGATCGAAATCGCAGCTTGGCTCAGAACCTGCACGTCGTGCCCCAGGTTCCAGATCTGGTTCATGCGCGTTTTCTAGCACGTTTGCGTTCTGGAAGCCCCAAATCCTGTAGCTTGCGCCCGAGCCGGTCATCATTGGCCAGTCCGTTGAGATCATCGGCTAGTTGCAGCACGGACAAGATGCGTAAGTAGGTGCCCATCGTGACGGCCGGCGAGCCGTCTTCTGCGCGTTGCAGCGTTGTTCGCGAGATCGAGGCTCGGGCAGCAACAACCGTAGTACTCATATCGCGGCGCAGCCGAGCAAGTCGTAGCCGCTCACCAAAGGCGGTAAGTAGTCGCTCTTGAGAAGGAAAAAGGATTGGCGGTTTGCTTGGCATAGTGATTCTTATTATAGACATTACTAGCTAATTATGTCCAAAATACGAATCATTAGGCGATTCACCTATGCTCAGACCTGGTTTCAGTAGCCTGTTTTCCAGCCCTACGCGCCTCGGCATATTCCCGCGTCTGATAGGGCAACAGTTCCGCAAGACGCGGCGTCAATTCCGAACTCGCGCCCCAGACCAGTGCCAGGACATCCCGGAAGTTCTGTTCTTGCTCTACACCCTGCGGTTTGTAAGGCAGCAACGCCACCAGGACCTTTTCCTTACGCGCAGCCTTGACCACATTGAAGCGCGCCAGCCGATCCACCAGATAGCCGGCATCACGACGATAGGGCTCCGGCACCTTGGACAGATCGGGTACGCTTCGTCCATACCAGAGGCGTTCCGCCACCTGACGTAACAAGCCACTTTCAGCGCGCAGCAATCCCTGGCAAACAACGTCGCCAAGCATTTTCTCGAACGTGGCATTACGGGCAGTCACGGCTTCAGCTTCCTTTGATTCATCCGTTTCTGAATATACAAAATTTTTGCCTCCAGCGGTGGGCCGACATAGTACGCACCAGCCTCTGTCGCCAAGGTATGGAAACGTTCCCAACTTGCCGTCGGTAACGAAAGGAGTTCGACGATATCTCCAATATCAACATCGGCAAAGCGGCCAAGTTTGGAGATGGCAATATCCTCGGCCGATGGCAACCAAACATCGACTGGTGAGCCTGGTGCACGTTCGATCAGGACTGCCCGATCCCGATAATCCTCATGCAGAGGACCAAATGTCGTGTTGAAATTGGCATCCCAGACCAGTTGGGATGGGCCAGCAACAGGATCGTCATAGTCAACCGGAGGTAAAGCCTGAAGCACTAAGCGCACATCCGAAACCTTCACCAGATCATCGTAGGCAAATTCGACGTCCACATCGGAGCTTGCCCGTGCCATAGCGTGGAGGTGTACCGCGCAGCCGCCAAACAGATAAGCATGCACCGAATGCTCCGGCAAAGAGCGCTTTGCCAGATCTTCAGCAAGATTGGCAAACATCCGCAGAATGGCGTTCCCCATGGGCGTGGGCATCAAAATCTCCTCCATTAAAACGGCCGTG
>CAZZDF010000083.1:0-7069 GCA_964652915.1 uncultured Propionivibrio sp.
CACCTGCTTGAGTACCGGCAATTTCTCCCACGCATCCTTCAAGCCTTTGGGCGGCTCCGGCTCCTTGAGGTAGGCGAGCAACTGCCCGACCTCGCGCAGCGCCTCGACCGACTCCTGCCCCATCCCCAGCGCCACACGGCGCGGCGTGCCGAACAGATTGGCCAGCACCGGGACACCATACCCTTTCGGCTTTTCAAACAGGATCGCCGGCCCGCCAGCACGCAAGACGCGATCGCAGATTTCGGTCATCTCGAAACGCGGATCGACTTCGACTCCAACGCGTTTCAATTCGCCGATGCTTTCCAGTTGCGCAACAAAATCGCGCAGATCGTGATATTTCATCGTTTAGCCCAACCCAAACCGATGTACGAAATCGAAGGCGATCCCCACAAAAACGCAGGCGCCGAACCAGTTGTTGTGCAGGAACGCCTTAAAGCACTTGGCCGGATCACGTTCGCGAATCAAAGTGAAATGGTACCCCGCCACAACAGCAGCGCTCGCCAATGCAGCGTAAAACACCCAGCCCATCTGCACCAGATAGCCAACCCAGGCCATCAAGCCAAGCGTCGCAACATAGCAACCCATCACCGCCAGTACATCAAAGCGGCCAAAGGTGATCGCCGAAGTCTTGATGCCGATCTTGAGGTCATCGGCACGATCAACCATGGCGTACTCGGTATCGTAGGCCATCGCCCAGAAAACATTGGCCAATAGCAACCACCAAGCCACTTCCGGAATGGTATCGAGGTGCGCAACGTAAGCCATCGGGATGCCAAAACCGAAAGCCACCCCCAGGTACGCTTGCGGCACGGCAAAAAAGCGTTTGGTCAAGGGATAGGTCGCCGCCAGAAAGAGCGCCGCGACCGACAGTCCGATCAGGAACCAGCTACGGAACGGCAAAATCAGCAGAAAAGCGCAGAGGACCAAAACAAAAAACAAAATCAGCGCTTCCTTGGTGCTGACTTTCCCTGCCGCAATCGGACGCTCCTTAGTCCGCACCACCAATGGATCGAAATCGCGATCCGCCAGATCGTTGATCACGCATCCGGCCGAGCGCATCAACACCGTCCCGAGCACGAAAATCCACACCACCACCCAGCTTGGTTTACCCAACGCCGAAAACCACAGACCCCAGAGCGTCGGCCAAAGTAACAACAGAATGCCAATCGGCTTGTCGAGACGCATCAACTTCTCGTAAAGATCCGCTCGTTCGCGCAAGTATTCCCAATTCACCACAATCGAACCGCCCAGAAAAATCCACAAGTCGCCAGTATGGCAAGACTGGCCGCATACTGACAACGTCAAATCGGCTTGTGCCGCCAAACTACCCACAGGCCACCACCGAACGCGGTGATAGAATTTGCCCCCCACCCCAAGGACAAACAAGCCATGCGCGCTGATAACCAAGCCATCGCCAAACTCGAAACCTTCATTTTCTGGAGCCGCTGGTTACAGGCTCCGCTGTATGTCGGGCTCATCGTCGCCCAGTGCATTTACGTCTACCTGTTCATGGTCGAGCTATGGCATCTGGTGGCCAAGCCCTTCAGCGCGCAGATAAGCGAAACCGAGGTCATGCTCGTAGTGCTCGGACTGATTGACGTGGTGATGATTGCCAACCTATTGATCATGGTCATTATTGGCGGCTACGAAACCTTTGTCTCGCGGCTTGATCTCGACAACAACCCGGATCAGCCCGAATGGCTCTCGCACGTCAATGCCGGCGTGCTCAAAATCAAACTATCCACGGCCATCATCGGCATTTCGTCGATCCATCTGCTCAAGACCTTCATCAACGCTGCCAACCTCTCTGACCACACCATCAAGTGGCAGGCCATCATCCACGTCATTTTCCTGTTCTCGGCGCTGTCCATGGCCTGGGTCGACCGGATCATGACGCAAACAGTGCAATCCAGCAAAGCCCATCACTAAACCCGTCTTTCATGCCTTGAGCAGCTCTTCCCGACTTCCCAGCCAGCGCGCCAGATGCTTCTCGGCGCGTTCCGGCTCCTTGGCCAGCATCTGTTCTGCCGCTTTGCGCGCCAACTCGACCAAGACAGCATCCGCCTCCAGATCGGCGTAGCGTAAAAGCGGCACGCCCGATTGCCGGGCCCCGACGAATTCGCCGGGGCCGCGCAAATGCAAATCCTGACGGGCTATTTCAAAACCATCGCTGTTTTCGTAGATCACCTTGAGCCGGGCACGCGCGGTAGGCGACAACGGGGTTTGGTAAAGCAACACGCAAACCGAATCGTGCGCCCCGCGCCCGACCCGGCCGCGTAGCTGATGCAACTGCGAAAGACCAAAACGTTCGGCGTGCTCGATCACCATCAGACTGGCATTCGGTACATCAACGCCCACTTCGATCACCGTAGTCGCCACCAGCACATCGATTTCGCCGGCGGCAAAGGCAGCCATCGCCTGCGCCTTTTCGTCGCTCTTCATGCGCCCATGCACCAGCCCAATACGCAAATCGGCCAGTTCGGCGGCAAGTGCCGCGTGCGTCTCCAGCGCCGTTTGCAATTGCAGCTTTTCCGACTCTTCGATCAGCGGGCAAACCCAGTAGGCCTGCCGCCCGGTGCTCACAGCACTGCGGATGCGCGCGATCACTTCATCGCGCCTGGCATCGGAGACCAGCTTGGTGCGGATCGGCCGGCGCCCCGGCGGCAAGTCGTCGAGCACCGACACATCGAGATCGGCGTAGTAGCTCATGGCCAGCGTGCGCGGAATCGGCGTCGCCGACATCATCAGCTGATGCGGCGGCTTGGCGGCATCGCCCTTCTTGCGCAATTCAAGTCGCTGCGCCACGCCAAAACGATGCTGCTCATCGACGATGGCCAACCCGAGCCGAGAATAATCGACGCCTTCCTGAATCAGCGCATGGGTACCGACAATCAGCTGCGCGCTACTCGCCGCCTGCGCCAGCATTTCCTGCTTGTCGGCCTTCTTCAGGCTACCGGTAAGCCAAGCCACCCTGATGCCAAGCGGCTCGAGCCAGGCACGCAACTTGAGGTAATGCTGCTCGGCCAGAATTTCCGTCGGCGCCATGAAAGCCGCCTGATACCCGGCTTCAATGGCCTGGCAGGCTGCCAGCGCCGCGACAATGGTCTTGCCACTGCCGACATCACCCTGCAACAAACGCTGCATCGGATATGGCTGCGCCAGATCCGCCGAAATTTCAGCGCCAACGCGCGCTTGCGCGCCGGTCAGGCCAAAGGGCAGCGAGTCGAGCAATTGTCGAGCAAGCTGCCCGGCCGAGCGAAGCAGCGGAGCGCCCTTTTCTCGCCGCGCCAAATACGCCCGCCGTAACGAGAGCTGCTGCGCCAACACCTCGTCAAACTTGATACGCTGCCAGGCCGGATGCGTTCGCCGTTGCAAAGCCTCTTCCGGCACCCCTGGCGGCGGCGCATGCAGCAAATTTACCGCATCGGCAAAACCCGGCAGATGGTGCTGCGCGCACCATGTCGGATCGAGCCATTCATCAAGCTCAGAACTGGCCAACGCGTTGGCGATCAACTTGCGCAAGGCACTCTGCGAAAGCCCGGCCGTCGTTGGATAAACGGGGGTCAGCGCTTGCGGCAACGATTCGTTTCCGGCAATCACCCGATAGCGCGGATGCACCATCTCCGGCCCGAAAAAGCCATCGCGAATCTCGCCGAAGATGCGCAAACGGCGCGCTTCATTGCGCGCCGTTTCGAATTGCTTGGTCTGACTGCCGTAAAAATTGACGAAGCGCAAAACCAAGCCGCCGCTGCCATCGGCCACGCGCACCACCAACTGGCGGCGCGGTCGAAACTGAATCGAGACATCGAGTACTTCTGCCTCGACCTGCACAGGAACGCCGTACGACGCCTCCTCAATCAAGGCAATACGGGTTTCGTCCTCATAACGCAGCGGCAAATGCAAGACCAGATCATCGCGCCGCGTCAGCCCGAGTTTGGCCAGCTTGCTCTGAACCGCCGGCGGCGCCTTGATCTGGCTTGCGACGGGCATTAACTGCCGAGGACGAGCACGCCATCCATTTCGACCAGACCACCGCGCGGCAACGAAGCCACGCCGATCGCGGCGCGCGCCGGGAAGGGCTCGGAGAAGTAGGTAGCCATCGCGGCATTGACCTTGGCGAAATTACCGAGATCGACGAGATAAACGTTGAGTTTCACCACATCGGCCAAAGAACCGCCGGCCGCCTCGGCCACGGCCTTAAGGTTATCGAAGGCGCGAACAATCTGCGCGTCGATGCCTTCGACCATTTCCATCGTGGCCGGATCAAGCCCCAATTGACCGGAAAGATAAACGGTATCGCCGACCTGAACGGCTTGCGAATAGGTGCCGATCGCGGCAGGAGCCTTCGTCGTGGAAATAATTTTTCTGCTCATAGTACGATTCCTGATGATAGATATTCGGAATCCGGGATAGTAAATGACAACCCCCGTCCTCGCCAATCCGCTCAGAATCATCACAGCCCGACAACAGGCAGCAACAGTCCCGGAATTCAGGACAAAAAAATCCCCGCGACATTGCGTGGCGGGGATCAAAATAACTCGAAGTAAGATTCGAGCGGAGGCACTAATGAACAAGACGAACTATATGCCTCTGCAATCAAGTGGTCTGTTGAGTCTTTGTCTCCGTTCTGTAACGGGATGTTACTGAATAGTCATAATCCGACGCGCAGCGCAACAAAGCAGGGCGCAATACGGTCATAATTCCGGCTGCCGCGATGAGGCGGCAGAGCGGCATTTTATACCGGAGCAAAAGCAAGCATGTTAAAGAAACTTCTATGGATCGCGCTGCTTCTCACCGCGACAACGCAAGCAGCAGCGCCAAGCGCAGAAGCAACTCGCCCTTCCTTCCTCAGACCCGAGCAACAGCAAATGCAATCGGCATCTCTGGCGGCGGAAGTGCTGACCCGTTTCCACTACAAACCCATGCCGCTTGATGACGCGATGTCGGAAAAAGTCTTCAATCTCTATCTGAAGTCGCTTGATCCGGACAAATTCTTCTTTACCCAATCCGACATTGACCAATTGAGCGCCTTCCGGGACAAACTCGACAACGCCATCAAAGAGGAAAACCTCGGCATTCCGTTCGCCATCTTCAACCGCTACACTCAACGCGCATTGGAGCGCCTGACCTACGCACGCCAGTTGCTGAAGAAAGGTTTTGACTTCAAGCAAAAGGAAAACTATCAGTACGATCGGGAAAATGC
Organism: uncultured Propionivibrio sp.; assembly: GCA_964652915.1. Classification (GTDB taxonomy): domain Bacteria; phylum Pseudomonadota; class Gammaproteobacteria; order Burkholderiales; family Rhodocyclaceae; genus Propionivibrio. The sequence goes on from CAZZDF010000083.1 coordinate 5,204, forward strand.
CGACTGGGCGGCATCCGAGGCCGAATTGCAGAAACTCTGGCGACAACGGGTAAAAAACGACTGGCTGCGCCTCAAGCTGGCCGGGAAAGACGACAAAGGCATTGCCGAAACGCTCGACAATCGCTATGCCAACACCTTGAAGGGAATTGCCAAGCTGAAAAGCGAGGACGCATTCCAGATCTTCATGAACGCCTACACGATGGCCATCGAACCGCACACCAATTACATGGCGCCACGTGCGGCGGAAGACTTTGACATCTCGATGAAGCTCTCGCTGATCGGCATTGGCGCCGTGCTAACCATCAAGGACGACTACACAACAATTCGCGAGCTGGTTCCCGGCAGCCCTGCCTACCTGTCCGGTCAGCTAAAAATCGGCGACCGGATTCTCGGTGTGGCACAAGGCAAAAACGCTTCGATGACCGATGTTCAGGGTTGGCGCCTCGACGACACCGTGGCCCTGATCCGTGGAAAGGCCGATACCGTCGTTGAGCTTGACGTGCTCCCCGAAGGTGCCGGCCCTGACGGCAAACACCTGCGGGTTTCTCTGGTCCGGAAAAAGATTTCTCTGGAAGAACAGGCCGCCAAGAAATCCGTTCTGTCCATCGTGGACGAAAGCGGAACCCGCCGCATCGGTGTCATTTCTCTGCCTGCGTTTTACCAGGACTTCGAAGCGCGCGGAAGAAAAGACCCGAATTTCAAAAGTGCCACCCGCGACGTCGCGCAGTTGCTCCGCGAAATGAAGGCCGAGAATATCGACGGAGTCTTGCTGGATCTGCGCAACAACGGTGGAGGCTCCCTCGATGAAGCCATCGAGCTCACTGGGCTATTCGTCGGCAAAGGCCCCGTCGTACAGCAACGCGACGCCAAAGGGAAGGTCACCGTCGCCAACAACACAGACACCCATGTCGTCTGGGATGGGCCGCTGGGCATCCTGATCAACCGAAATTCCGCATCGGCCTCGGAAATTGTCGCCGCAGCCATTCAGGACTATGGGCGCGGCTTGATTATCGGCGAACGAAGCTACGGCAAAGGCACCGTGCAAACGATGATTGACCTCGACCGGCTGGTCGAAAACAAAACGCCGAAATACGGCGATCTGAAACTGACCATCGCCCAGTTCTTCCGCATCAATGGAGGCACTACGCAACTGCACGGAGTCAAGCCGGACATCGCTTTCCCCACTTTCACCGACGATGAGCGCATCGGCGAATCAGGCTTTGACAATGCGCTGCCGTGGATGCAAATCGCTCCGGCACGCTACACGCCGATCGGCAGCATGCAGGAAATTCTGCCATCGCTGCAGACGCGCCACGAAGCACGAATCAAAGAAGACCGGGACTTTCAATTCCTTGCCGAGGACTTTGCCGAGCTGGAAACCCTGCGCAAGGACAGCCAGATTTCCCTCAATGAAACCGAGCGACGCAAAGAACGCGAGCTGCGCGAACAGCGCCAGAAATCGCGCGAAGCGCTGCGCAAATCGGGCAAGAGCATTTACGCCAACATTGTCGGCAAACCGTCCGAACAGCAGGACGACAACGCCAGCTACGAAGACGACGGACTACAGGCCAACGAACGCGGCCTGGCCGATCAGCTGGCACTGGAAAAGGAGCGAAAAAACGCCAAAGACGTCCTGCTCGACGAAGCCGTCTATATCGTCAGCGACCAAATCGCTTTGATGAAAGGCAAAGTCAAAATGGCCGCCCCAGTCGTCCCGCTGCGCAAAGCGCTGGCGCAAAGCAACGGCAAGCTGGAAAAACAGGCGATCACCGATTAAGCAAAACTCGAGGCCGGGGGCGGCAAGTCGGAAAGCCGCCACTGCCCATCGCCCAGCAGTTCAAGCTCCTGCGTATGGAATTCCAGCAG
>CAZZDF010000084.1:0-7016 GCA_964652915.1 uncultured Propionivibrio sp.
GATTATTCCTCCACTGCGGTCAGCAGATAGCTGTGCTTGCTGTGAATCTGGGTAATAACGCGGCACATGTCGGACAACTCGGCCGGTGCGCTCTCAACCTGGCTGTTGGCGTTGATCTTCAGGTTATAAACCTTGCCATCCTGACGGATGGTGATCGCTGAACCATTGATGTAGAAGCCGGGGTTGGTGCTCTTCTCGAAGTCTTGCGGCAGGCTGAAGACGGTGATCTTATCCTTGTATGGGCGACCTTCATGGTGCGGACAGAAAACGCCACAGTTGCTGCATTCATTACAGAAAGCATCCAAATGCACGGTCTGGCAACGATCCTTGTAGCCGGGAACCGGGATGGAGATGTTGGCGCGGTTCGGGCAAACGTCGACGCACTTGGCGCAAACGTAGTTACATTCCAGACAACGCTGACCTTCCTGCTGCGTGAAGGAGTAAAGATCAACCTTCTTGACGAAGTTCACCACCACCTTGCTCTTGCGCGCGGCGATGTCGGCCGGATTGGCATTGGCCCAATACTTGTCGTCGAAGCTGTTCTTCAGGTTCTCACGCTTGATAATGGTGTCGGTTGCACGACGGGCATCACCAATGGCGGAAACGATGGACGACGGACCGGTCTGAACGTCACCGATCAGGAAGACGTTTTCACGCGGGGTTTCACCAGTCTTGGTATTAACAACCGGCCAGCCCTTGTCGTCCAACGGCACACCCATCGCCTTCAGCACGTCACCATCCTGCTGCTCACCGATCGCGGTAACCAGGGCATCCATCTTGAAGGTCACGGTCTTGTCGGTCGCTTCCGGACGACGGCGGCCCTTCTCGTCAGGAGCGCCCAACTGCATCACGCGGCAAACCAGCGTGCCGTCCTTATCGAACTTCTCAGGATTGGTCAGGAAGCAGAACTTGACGCCGTCCTCGACAGCCTCTTCGTACTCTTCGAGGTAAGCGGGCATTTCGTTAAGGGTACGACGATAGATAACGGTCACGTCCTCAACACCCGGCACGCGCAGCGCTGCGCGGGCGCAGTCCATCGCGGTATTACCGGCACCGACGATCGCCACGTGCTTGCCGAGATTGAGCTTGTCGCCCTTGTTGAAGCTGCGCAGGAAGGGCAGCGAGCTGTAGATGTTCTTGTTATCGCCGTCGAGCTTGACGCCGCTGTTCTTCTCGGTACCGATACCGATCAGGACGTACTCGAAACCTTGTGCACGGAGTTGATCAACCGTCAGCTTCGGATCGCAGCCGTACTCAAACTTGACACCATGCTCGGCAACGAAGTTGATGTCGTGCATGACCGTTTCAGCCGGAATACGGAAGCGCGGAATGACGTTCATCACCACGCCGCCGGCGTTGGCTTCACGCTCAAACACGGTGACCGGATGACCGGCACGAGCAAGGAAGTAAGCCGCCGACAAACCGGCCGGGCCCATACCGACAACGGCGACCGGATGACGCGAACCAGTAGCAGCCGGCTTGTGCCAGCGCGAGTGGTACTCGGGCCAGCCGCGCTCCAGCGCGACTTTCTTCATGTCACGGATCTTCACAGCGCCTTCGTAGTCAAGACGCGTACAGTTGTACTCACACTGGTGGTCGCAAATATGACCGGTCATGGCCGGCAACGCGTTGTTGCGGTAGATAACTTCCAGAGCGTCGGCATAACGGCCTTCGCCCACCAGACGAACGTACTCAGGAATGTCCTGATGAATTGCACAAGCGGTGACGCAAGGCGCGACATAGCAGTCGGTCAAAGGCAGAGCAACGCCGGTGTCGATCTTGTCCTTCGAACGCCAGGCCTTCTGCGTGTACTCGGCGGTCAGTGCCTTGGCAGCGAGCGCCTCGACGGCGGCGACGTCAACCTTGGTCATGCCCCACGTATCGGACTTGTCGAGTTCCTTGACACACTCGAGCATACGGCCATAGCCGCCCGGCTTGAGCAGGTCGGTCGCCATGGTGATCGGGCGGATACCGCAGTCAAAGATGTCCTTGATGTTGTACAGGCTGGCACCACCGGAATAGGAGATCGGCAGATCACCGTTGAATTCGCGCGACAGCACAGCGGCGACGTTGATCGACAACGGGAACAGGGCACGACCGGACATGTAGAACTCGTCACCCGGCAAAACACCTTTGTTGTTAACCGAACCGAGCGTGTTGGTCAGCTTGACGCCGAATTGCAGTTTCTTTTCGGCAGCCAGGGCGCGCAGACGGTGCAGCATTTCCTTGGCACGATCCAGCTTGAGGTCGTGATCAAACGACTCTTGCTTGACGATCAGGTATTCAAAGCCACAGGTATCGAGAATCTCGCGAACACGATTAAAGCCGAGCAGCGTCGGGTTGAGCTTGACGAAGGTATTGAGATGCTTCTCTTCGAGCATGTAGCAACAAATCTTTTCGATTTCGTCCGGCGGGCAACCGTGCATCGTCGACAGCGTGACGCCATGGACGATCTCGGCGGAAATGCGGGACGGCAGGCTCTGCAAACGGGCTTTACGGCTTTCAAGGCCCATGCTCTTGATAAAGTCTTCGTCGTTAACCCATTTCTTCAGAATAGCAACGTACTCAGCAAATTTCGGGTGCTTCGACGCATTGATCATGTTGTCGATGTATTCCTGCATGGGCGGCTGCTTGATGCCATCCATGTTGTAGCCGACGCTCATGTTGAAGCTGAAGGAATTGGCTTCGCCTTCAACGCGCGGATCGAAGATTTCTTCGAGCAGATGCAAGGCAAACCAGGCCTTGAGGTATTCGTCGTAAGCCTTCGGCAGGGTGAACTCGGTCGACCACTCGGTGTTGTAGCACTCGTCTTCGGCGTCGATACAGGGCTTTTCAATTTCCAGACGGTCCATGATCTGAACGGTCTTGAGTTCCATGAAGCGGCCACCGGTCAACCAGGAAGTCACGATATTTTGAGCGAGTTGGGTATGCGGGCCGGCAGCAGGACCCACCGGGGTCTCACAGGTTTCGCCAAACACGCCAATCAGGCGATCGTCGTTCTTGCGGTAAAACTGCGTTTCGGCAATATCAAAAATCGAACGGGTAGCCTTGAACTCCCCAAAAATACGAGTCAAGAGTGCTTCAAATGGTACCGGGCGCATGATGTCGCTCATAGTGATCTCCTTATTATTCCAACCAGGCTGAATGAAAAATTCAAGGCCCGCAATCGCTAAAAATTGGGCCCATCAAAAAAGACGTAAGCAAAACTCAAGCCAGACACCGTGCGAATCCGAAACCAATTTTCGACTCACTTCGGCCAGCAACCAACTATCAAATCAATACCTCGTCTATCAATTTGATAGACGCCCCAAAAAACCCTACTAAACAGCCAACCTTTCCAAGCAACAAGCGACCCGCAGCCATTCATTCCCACATCGAAACATAGCGGTCGCTAGTCAAACGGAACCGACCAGCCGCACTTCCGACCGCACTCGGCCAAAAAAATGACCAAGCAACCTCCCCACATGCTGTTTAGACGATCGTCAGACAAAGCACCTGCAACCAACCACCTGCAGGACGACGGAAAATGACTTCAGGGCATCAACCACAGCCCGGTTTGACAGAACGGAAACAAACATTGCGAGGCTCCGAAAGGTGCCTTAACAAACCAAAACAACAGCTCAAACTACTGGTGCAAACCTCCAACAAAACGAAGATCGCAGAAGCAAAATCCAGCCGGATAAACTTGTGCCATCGTCGACAGAAGAGAGAGGATACCAAATTCAAACGGGAAAGGGGCCAAGAAAACCAAGTTTTCTTAACCCCTCGCACCACATGGACATCTTGCTATCAGGCTTTGACCGTATCTGCTCCTGGCTTGGTTTCGCAGATCAGCTTGTAGGTATCAGGCTCGCGATGCTGGTCGAAGTTAAACACGTTGTCCCGAATTTCCGCACAGCGATCGAGATCACAAGAAGCGGTGGCCAACTCGTCGCCGACCGTTGAACACATCGTGACGATTTCCCCCGTCGGCGCCACGATACAACTCTGCCCGAGTAGCGAACTTCCCTCTTCCAGACCCGCCTTGGCCACACCGACAACCCACATACCGTTCTGATAAGCCCCCGCCTGTAGCGAAAGATGATTGTGAAATGCCTGAAGGTGGTTGTGCTGCGGCACCGGCGAGTAGTGAACCGGCGTGTTGTAGCCGATAAAAGTCATCTCCACACCCTGCAAACCGAGAACACGATAGGTCTCCGGCCAACGACGGTCATTACACAAGGCCATCCCGAAAGTGCCCTCTTTTTCACCAAGCTTCGCACTGAACGCAGGGAAGCCGAAATTACCGCGTTCGAAATAGCGCTTTTCGAGATGCTGGAACGGCCGCCACGGCTCATTCTCGGTATGCCCTGGCAAATGGATCTTGCGATACTTGCCGACAATTTCACCACTCTTGTTAACCAGGATGGCCGTGTTATAGCGATGCAGGCCGTCCGCCTCTTCCGCCAATTCGGCGTATCCCAAATAGAAACCAATGCCTAGTTTCTTCGATTCTTCAAACAGCGCCAAGGTTTCTGGTCCAGGCATTTCGCGCTCGAACCAGGCATCCACCTCATCCTGACTTTCAAAGTACCAGCGCGGAAAAAATGTGGTCAAAGCCAACTCCGGATAAGCCAGGATGTCACACCCACGTGCCTTGGCCTCGCGCATCAATTCAATCATGCGAGCAACGACCGAACGGCGACTCTCGTTTCGGGAAATTGCGCCAAGCTGCGCCGCACCAACAACCATCCTTCGACTCATGAATAATCTCCTGACTATTGAGAAACGCCTGCCAGCTCGCTCAATACGGCAAGCAGGACGTTGGCTCCGGCCGTAATCTGCCGGTGATGTGAATACTCCTTGACGTTATGACTAATGCCATCGACACTCGGAATGAAGATCATCGCCGTCGGGCACAAAGGCGCCATCATCTGCGCATCGTGGCCAGCGCCGCTGGGCATGCGTCGGGTTGAAAACCCCTGACTCCGCGCATGACGCTCGATGCGCGCAGTCATTTCCGAAGAAAATATGACGGGTTCAAAACGGGCAATGCGACGGGTAGAAATTTCGACCTTTTCCGAAACGCGCAAACTTTCCAGAAAGGCTTCCAAACGCGACTCGGCCTCACGCAGCAACGCCTCGTCGGTATTGCGCAAATCGACGGTAAAAAACGCTCGATTGGGAACGACATTCACCAGATTCGGAAAAAACTCCATGCGCCCGACCGTCGCCACCTGATTGCCACCGAACTCGTTGGCTAACTGGCGCACAAACTGAATCACCACACCAGCCGCCCAACCGGCATCACGACGCAGCGCCATCGGCGTCGTTCCGGCATGATTGGAGGTACCCAGGATCTCGACCTCGGTCCAGGATATCCCCTGAACTGATTCGACCACGCCAATCTCAACCCCTTCATGATCAAGCACCGGCCCTTGTTCGATGTGCAACTCAACGTAGGAGCGCGGTACAGCGCCGGGAATCGGCGCGCTACCGGCATAGCCAATACGTTCGAGATTTTCTTTAACCGTCGTTCCATCGATACCGACCGTCTGCAGCACCTCGTCAAGCCCCAGCACACCGGTATATACAAGACTCCCCATCATGTCCGGCGGGAAGCGCGCGCCCTCCTCGTTGGTAAAAAAACCTACGGATATCGGGTATTCCGTTTCCACCCCGGCATCGTTCAGCGTAGCGATTACTTCGAGCCCGGCCAGCACGCCATAGTTGCCATCGTAGCGCCCACCGGTTTGCACCGTGTCAATATGCGACCCAGTCATCACCGCAGGGCCTTGCTGCCTTCCGGGGCGTGTTCCGATGACGTTACCAACGCCATCAATCTTGATATCCAGTCCCAACTCCCTCATCCAGCTACAAACCAGATCGCGCCCGCCTTTATCTGCGTCGGACAGCGCCAAACGAGCACATCCGCCTCCCTCGATCGCGCCGACTTCAGCCAACTCGGCAATGCGCCGGTTCAAGCGGTCACCGTTTACTTCAAGTTTTTTTCCCATATCTGCCAATCACCCCAAAACATGACGCGAACACCAAACGACCCAAAACCTAGTTTCAACACCCACGCCCACCAAACACGCAACACAAACAGCGGTACTGGCGACGCTCCCTGTTTCAGAACATCAGGCGCACAAATAGTTTCCCAATATGCAATATTTTTCTTATTGCGTAATGCCAAACAAGAAACTCGAAAAGAAAAACGCCGTTGATTCATGCGCATTCGCACTCATCAACGGCGTTTCACTTCAATCGACTACGGCCAAGGCCAAAGCCTCGACAGCCTGCCTTCAGCGTTGCATCGGTAACCGATGCAACCCCAAATTACAGCTTGATTGTTATGCCTCGGCAGGAGGGGGCGTTTTAACTGGCTTGAGCACAAAACCCAGTACCAGCGCAACAACCAGAAGTCCGGCAGAAATATTGTAGGCCAGATCATAAGCACCGGTCGTATCAACCACCCAACCGGCAATCAACGGACCCACCACGCCACTCACACCCCACGCGGTGTAAAGCACGCCATAGTTCGCACCGTAGCTCTTCATGCCCCAGTTATCCGACGTCAGCGACGGATAAACAGACATCAAGGAACCATAAGAGAAGCCGGCGACGATCGTACCCACAAGGATCAACGGCATCGTGGTGTAACTGGCAAAGCACAGCATATTGATCAACTGAGTTGAGAACACCACCATCAGCGTGTTACGGCGACCGATGATATCGGAGAGCATGCCGCCACCAATACGACCTGCGGCATTGCTGATCGCCAACAAGGAAACCACGTACACAGGATTCAGAATACCGGCCTGCTTGGTGGCAATCGACGCCAAATGGCCGATCATCATCACGCCAGCGGAAGAAGAAAGGACGAAGATCACCCAGATATCGTAAAACTGCCAGGTCTTGAGCATCTGCTTCCAGGTGTAGTCATAACTACCCACCTTGGCACGGAAAGGCTTCTTGGTGACCACCGGAACTTCCGGTTCATAACCAGCCGGCGGATTGTCAACGATCGTCGACAG
>CAZZDF010000085.1:0-7000 GCA_964652915.1 uncultured Propionivibrio sp.
CGAGATACTCGAAGGGCGGATAAGCCGAATCGCCGCGAACATGAAATTCCGCTCTTGAATGGTCAACATGATCTTCAGCTGCCAAGGGGGTATCCCCCCCCGCACCAATCTCATGAGGATGATAGGCCTGCGCGCACGGCAAATAGCTTGCCCAACCAACCAGGACAAGCACTAACAAAAAGCTGAAAAAACCGAAGCTGCGATCCGTTGTCATCACCCGCACATTTCCAAAATCAGGATTGTCCTGCGCCCACACTACGTCCTACGTACAAGGCAGACAGTATCGTAAAACCGTGAAACAGAGCAATACTAACCCACAGCGCTCCAAATCGCCCGTCATCCATGATCGGGCCAAAAATCAGCGGCGCCGTGGCAATTCCCAAATCCAGTCCGGAATACATAAAACCGTAGACCGGGCCAAACGAAGCCTGGTTCAACCCCTGCGTTGCCGCCTTACGCACCAGCAGATCACGCGACGGCCCGGCGATGTCCATGCCAAAACCCATGATGGTCGGCAATGGCAACAACGCCCAATCGGCAACAACGGCACTGGCCACCAGCAAACTGATCAGCGCGCCAAAAGCCAGACACACCGCCAGAATCTGATCCTGCGCCCGCCGGTTGGCCAGAAAGCCACCGACAACGATTCCGCCGGCGCCGCCTAACAAATACCCCGAAAGACACGACGCCGAGACGGCCAGCGACAGGCCGTACATCGCCTTCAAGGCGGCCGGAGAAAAATTCTGCAGTGCGCCAAACGCCCCGGTGATCAGAAAAAAGAAGACAAAGCTAAAGAGCACCGCCGGCGAACGCAAAATGCTTAAAGTCGAAACCGGACGCCCGGATTCCGCGTGCTTCCCATGCCCAAACAGCTCGGGAAGGTCGTCAAGCGCTGCATGGAAAAAATAGATCAGCGCCAGCGAAGCGACAGCCAACGCCGCAGCGACAAATGCTGCGCTGCGCCAGTCGGCGAAGGAGGCCACAGCGGTCATCAACAACGGCGCCGCCGCCCATCCCAGATTGCCGGACAGACCATGCACCGAAAAAGCATGTCCGAGGCGCGACTTGGATACCCGGCGATTCAAGATCGTGAAATCGACCGGATGAAACACGCTGTTTCCCGCCCCGGCAGCCGCTGCGGCGAGCATCAGCATCGGATAGTTCTGCGCAACCCCGAGCAACACGCCGGAAAGTGCCAGCAATAACACGCCGCAATACAACACCGGCTTGGCACCGATACGATCGACAACCAGCCCCGACAAGGCCTGGCCGACTCCTGAAATCGCGAAAAAGACGGTCATCAAGGCGCCGGCCTGCGTAAAACTCAAGCCAAAAGCCGGCATCAGCCAGGGAAAGAGCAAGGGAATGACCAGATGAAAGAAATGCGACACCGCATGGGCAAAGCCGATCAGGGCGATCACCGCCACATCGCCACGGGCCTGGGTCACTTCAGTTGAGGCGTTCATTCTTCGCTCCGTTGAACAAGCCGGAATTCTACGCTGCCGTGGAACGCGCGCAAATAGGCGATCTACAAATATCACCTGGCGAAAGGCGCATGGCTATTGGCTTCCCGGCTTGCCGGGAAAAAACGCGCTAATAAGCGACCGGCACCGGATCAAGGCTGCGCCAGAGATACCACGTCGCCACCGAACGCCACGGGCGCCAGCGCTCGCCCATTTCGGCCAGCGCTTTTCTGGATGGTCGTTCTCCGCTGCAATAGTATTCAGCCACCGCCTTTTGCAGGCCGATATCATCCAGCGGAAAAACGTCCGGTCGCAGCTCGTGAAAAATCAGGAACATTTCCGCCGTCCATACGCCAATCCCGCGCACCGCCGTCAGCTCGGCAATAATCTCGGCGTCGCTCATCGATGCCCAGCGCCCGACGTGAATCTCCCCGCTGGCAAAGCGCTTAGCCAGATCGCCCAGATACTCGACCTTGCGCGCCGAAAGGCCGCAGGCGCGTAAGGTTTCCGTATCACACGCCAGCACCGCCGCCGGATTGAGTTCCGGCAAAGCGCTACTCAAACGCGCCCAGACGCTATCGGCCGCCTTCACCGAAATCTGCTGGCCGACAATCGACCGCGCCAGCGTCACAAAAGGTTCTCCGCGTGATTCGAGCGACGCACCGCCAAAGCGGGCAACGAAGTCGGCCATCACCGGATCGACCCGCGCCAATTCGTCGGAAGCCTGCTGCCAATAATCAGGAATCATGGCCGCATTGTAATTGCGCCCGCAGGCCTTCCCGAAAATTGTTTGAAGTTGCGAAATAATTCGCTAACCTTGCGCGGCACACATAACGACAAAGGAAACAAGCATGGGTGAGAAAGTCTGGCTAAAAAGCTATCCATCACACATTCCCGCAGAGATCACCCCGACGCCGTTTTCATCGATCCCGGAACTGCTCAACGACATCGTCCGCAAATTTGGCGACAAACCGGCCTTCCACAATCTAGGCCACAGCTTAAGCTTCAAGGAACTCGATCGCCTGTCGCGCGATTTTGCCAGCTACCTGCAAACCCTGCCGGACCTCGCCAAGGGCGACCGGGTGTGCATCATGCTGCCCAACCTGCTGCAATACCCAGTGGCACTGTTCGGCATTCTGCGCGCCGGCCTGATCGTGGTTAACGTCAATCCGCTTTATACCGCACGCGAACTGGAAATACTGCTCAAGGACTCCGGTGCCAAAGCCATCCTCATCCTCGAAAACTTTGCGCACATCCTGCAAGAGGTGCTCCCCAAAACGGCGATCAAACATGTGATCAGCACCCAGATCGGCGACATGCTGCCCGCCCCCAAACGTTGGGCTGTCAATTTTGCCGTCAAGCACGTCAAGAAGATGGTGCCAAGCTGGCGCATCGACCAAGCCATCCCCTTGCGCGACGCGCTTGATCGTGGCGCCCAGGCGACCTTCACTCCGGTCGCAACGACCCATGAAGACATCGCCTTCCTGCAATACACCGGCGGCACCACCGGGGTCGCCAAAGGCGCCATGCTCACGCACGGCAATTTGCTGGCTAATCTTGAGCAAGTCAGCACATGGATTTCCGGCCAATTCAAGGAAGGCTGTGAAATCGCCATTGCGCCGCTACCGATGTATCACATTTTCTGCCTCACCTCGTCGCTCGGCTTTCTCAAGTGGGGCAGCCAGATCGTGCTGATTACCAATCCGCGCGACCTGCCTGCCTTCGTCAAGGAACTTGGGCGCTGGAAGTTCAGCGTGCTGACCGGGGTCAATACCCTGTTTAACGCCCTGCTCAATACCCCTAGCTTCGACAAGCTCGATTTTTCGGCGCTGAAAGTCGTCGTTGGCGGCGGCGCGGCGGTGCAAAAGGCTGTCGCCGAGCGTTGGCAAAAGGTTACCGGCAGCGTCCTCACCGAAGCCTACGGGCTGACCGAAACCTCGCCCGGCGTCTGCTGCACCCTGCTGGGAACGCCGTGGAACGGCACGATTGGCCTGCCGGTTTCTTCAACCGAAGTCTCGATTCGCGACGACAATTTTGAAGAACTACCGCTCTGGGACGGTCAAGGCGACGTCGCCAAACACACCGGCGAAATCTGCGTGCGCGGCCCGCAGGTCATGCGCGGCTACTGGAACAACCCGGATGAAACGGCGATGGTCATGCAGGACGGCTGGCTGAAGACCGGCGACATCGGCAACATGGATACGCAAGGCCGCGTCAGCATCACCGACCGCAAGAAAGACATGATTCTCGTCTCGGGATTCAATGTATACCCGAACGAAGTCGAAAGCGTCGTGATGATGCACCCCGGCGTCACCGAATGCGCGGTCATCGGCATCCCTGACGACAAATCCGGCGAATCGGTGAAGCTACTGGTAGTCAGGAAAGACCCGCAGCTGAGCGAAGACGAAATTGTCGCCTTCTGCAAAACGCAACTTACGGGTTATAAGCGCCCGCACCATATCGAATTTCGCGACAGCCTGCCCAAATCGCCGGTCGGCAAAATCCTGCGCCGCGAGCTACGCGAAAGCCTCAAGAGCTAAGCGGCAGCTGAGAGGCACTGCAAACTGAAATATTTGTCACCCCGGCGAAAGCCGGGGTCCAGCTCATTGAATTTTCTGGCTTTGCACTTCCTTCGGTCGGATTCCGGCTTTCGCCGGAATGACGAATCTGAAATTAATCAGCGCCGCCCTAAACGCTCCCACTGCAATCAAGCAGCGCGAATAACCTCGGCCAACCGCGCCACACCCTCTTCGATACGCGGCGGCGGAACCGTCACAAAAGCCAGCCGCAAGGATTCTTGCACCGGATTTGCCGCAAAGAACGGCGCTCCGGGGACAAAGGCCACATTCTTCTCGACCGCCCGCGCCAACACCGCCGAAGCGTCCATTCCGCGCGGCAACTCGGCCCACAGGAACATACCGCCACGCGGCTTGTTCCAGGTTACCCCGGACGGCATATGATGCTCGAGCGCCGCCAGCATGGCCGCGCACTGTTCGCGGTAGAGCTTGCGGATCGTTGGAATATGCGTGTCGAGGAAGCCGTCCTTGATCACGTCGTAGACCACCATCTGCGCCAGCGTCGAAGTATGCAGATCGGTCGCCTGCTTGACCTGCACCAGCTTGGCACGCAAGGCCTTCGGTGCGATCACGTAACCCAGACGCAAGCCGGGCGCCAGCACTTTGGAGAACGAGCCCATATAAACGGTACGTTCCGGCGCCAGCGAGCGAATCGATGGCGGCGTCTCTCCGTCGTAGGACAAAGCGCCATACGGGTCGTCTTCGAGAATCATCAAATCGAGTTCGCGGGCACGTTCGGCCAGCCGGTAGCGACGCTCTTCGGACAGCAGGCGCCCTGTCGGATTCTGGAAATTCGGCAGGCAATACAAGAACTTGGCACCGCGCATCGAATCATCCATAGCGTCCGGCAGCAAGCCGTCTTCATCCGAAGCAATCGAAACGTATTCCGGCGAAAACATCGAGAAAGCCTGCAAGGCGCCCAGATAGGTCGGCGTTTCAACCAGCACCTTGTCACCCGGATCGACCAACGCCTTGGCCAACAAATCGAGACCCTGTTGCGAACCCGAAACCATCAGCACCTGATCGGGCGACACCGGAGCATCCGGCGTGCTGACCCGTTTGGCTACCCATTCGCGCAAGGGCTTGTAACCTTCGGTCGTGCTGTATTGCAAAGCTTCGCGGCCGCTTACCGCAAACACCCGGCCAAAGGCGGCCTGCATCTCGGCTTCCGGAAACGTTGCCGCCGAAGGCAAACCACCGGCAAACGAGATTACTTCGGGACGTTCGGTAACTTTGAGAATCTCACGAATGGCCGAACTCTGAATCGCCTTTGCCCTTTTTGAAAACAAGCGCTCGACATCGTGCAGATAATTGGAAGATTCAGTGGATTTTGAGGAATTCTTGGAAGCACTTTGGGTCATGGAAATCAATCTCGAATAAGGGCCAGAAGCCGGCAAGGAGGTCACGACAAAAACCGGCGAGTTTACGCTTTTTTTGCCATGGGCTGGTGAGAATTCCAAATTGCCGGTGGCTGCTTCGCATTTCCATTGCAATTGCCTTGCCCACCAGCTAACCAAACGAATCTTTGCGCATCAATGGCTTACAATACGCGCCCTCGCCTTAACACACGCCAATGAACGTAGACTCCTCCCGCATCGAACTCCTCGCGCCGGCCAAAAATGCCGATTTTGGCATGGCGGCCGTTGATCACGGCGCTGATGCCGTCTATATCGGCGGCCCGTCCTTTGGCGCGCGCGCCAACGCCGGCAATGCGGTGGCCGACATCGCGCGGCTAGCAAACTACGCGCACCGCTTCAACGCCCGCGTCCTCGTGGCACTCAACACCCTGCTTAGGGACGACGAACTGGAAGAAGCGCAGCGACTGGTCTGGCAGGTTTACGAAGCCGGCGCCGACGCCCTGATTGTGCAGGACATGGGTCTGCTCGAACTCGATTTGCCGCCGATACAACTGCACGCCAGCACGCAGACCGACATCCGCACGCCGGAAAAGGCGCGCTTTCTGCAAGACGTCGGCTTCTCGCAAATGGTTCTGGCGCGCGAACTATCGCTCGAGCAAATTCGAAAAATTGCTGAAACTACCAACGCCAACAAAACCACACTGGAGTTTTTTGTCCACGGCTCACTGTGCGTCAGTTACAGCGGATTGTGCAATCTCAGCCACGCACAGACGGGGCGCAGCGCCAATCGTGGCGACTGCTCCCAACCCTGCCGCCTTCCCTATTCCCTACTCGATGCCGACGGCAGCGTTATTGCCAAAGGCAAGCACCTGCTCTCGCTCAAAGACAACAATCAAAGTGCCAACCTGCGCCAGCTGATCGACGCCGGCATCCGCTCCTTCAAGATCGAAGGCCGACTGAAAGACCTCTCTTATGTAAAGAACGTCACGGCCTACTACCGGCAAGAGCTTGACCGGATTCTTGAACAACACCCGGAATTCCGCCGCAGTTCCTCCGGCCGCAGCACGTTCCTGTTTACCCCGCAACCGGAAAAAACCTTCAACCGCGGTGCGACCGACTATTTTCTGAATGGTCGCAGGATCGATATCGGCGCGTTTGATTCGCCCAAGTTTGTCGGTGAAAAAATCGGCCAGGTCTCTCGGCTCGGCAAAGGCTATTTCGAGGCGCGGAGCGATATGGCTCTGCACAACGGCGACGGCATCACTTACTTTGCGGCCGACGGCGAACTCTCCGGCATGCGCATCAACCTTGCTGAAAAAACAGCGACTGGCTACCGTCTGTCGCCGACGCTTTGCGACGGCAAACTCCCGGCCGACCTGCGGGTAGGCACGACGATCTACCGCAACCACGACCAGATTCTCGAACAACAACTAGCCAAGAAGTCCGCAGAACGCCGCATTCCGGTACGCATGCGCTTCAGCGAAACGCACGAAGGCTTTGCCCTGAGCCTTGAGGACGACGAAGGCGTCTGCGCGACAACGCAGCTAGCGCACCCCAAAGAGCCGGCGCAAAACGCCGAAAAAGCCCTCGCCACCCTGCGCGA
>CAZZDF010000086.1:0-6975 GCA_964652915.1 uncultured Propionivibrio sp.
CCGAACTGAACAATCCCGTCAACAGCTTCTCGGGCGGCTGGCGCATGCGTCTGCAACTGGCGCGCGCGCTGATGTGCCCCTCCGATCTGCTGCTGCTCGACGAACCGACCAATCACCTCGATTTGGATGCGCTGGTCTGGCTGGAGTCGTGGATCAAGCGTTACGAAGGCACTTTGGTAGTGATCAGCCATGACCGCGAATTCCTCGACGCGGTGACCAATGTGACCTTGCACATTGAGAATGGCAAGCTGACGCGCTACGGCGGCAACTACAGCACCTTCGAGGATACGCGGGCGATGCAGCTTGAACTGCAGCAGAATGCCTACGTTCGGCAGCAGGACAAAATTGCCCACTTGCAGAAGTTCATCACCCGCTTCAAGGCTAAGGCCACCAAGGCCAAGCAGGCGCAAAGCCGGGTCAAGGCGCTGGAGCGTATGGAAAAGCTGGCGCCGGTGCTGGCCAGCGCCGATTTTACGTTTGAGTTCAAGGAACCGGCCAACCTGCCCAATCCGATGCTGGCCATGCAGGACGCCTGTTTCGGTTATCCGCCGGCGGACGATGCGCCAGCCGGAACGCCGCCCACGGTGATTGTGCGCAGTGTCAGCAAGTCGGTGACGGCCGGGCAGCGTATCGGCATTCTGGGCGCCAACGGGCAGGGTAAGTCGACGCTGGTCAAGACCATCGCCCGGGCTTTGGCGCCGATCAGCGGCACGCTGACCGAAGGCAAGGGGCTCAACATTGGCTATTTTGCCCAGCAGGAGCTGGATGTCTTGAGCCCCGAGAGCAATCCGCTCGAGCATATGGTGCGTCTTGCGCGGCAAGGCTTGCCGGCGGGGGAGAGCGGGCGCGAGCAGGATTTGCGCAACTTTCTCGGTACCTTCAATTTCAGCGGCGACATGGTCAAGCAGCCGGTCGGGACGATGAGCGGCGGCGAGAAGGCCCGCCTGGTGTTGTGCATGATCGTCTGGCAACGCCCGAATCTGCTGCTGCTCGACGAGCCGACCAATCACCTTGATCTGGCGACGCGTGAAGCGCTGGCGGTGGCGCTCAACGAATTTGAAGGCACGGTGATGCTGGTCAGCCATGATCGATCCTTGTTGCGTTCGGTGTGCGACGAGTTCTGGCTGGTATCACGCGGCGGTGTCGAGCCGTTTGACGGCGATCTGGACGATTATCAGAGCTACTTGCTCGAAGAGGCCAAGCGGGCGCGTGACGAATTAAAGGCAGCGTTAAAGGATGCCCGCGAGGTTGAAACCCAGGCGCCGCCTCCCGTTGTCGATAACAAAAAGCTATTGGCGCAGCTCAAAACCCTGAAGCGCGATCTGGGCAAGATTGAGCAAATTATGCTGGAATTGCAGACACGCAAGCACGGGCTTGAGGCGCGTTTGTCAGAGCCGCTGCCGGTGCAGGAAATTGGTGCGTTGGGAACCGAACTCAAGCAGGTCGACGAGGAATTGGCGGTTCAGGAAGAAAAGTGGCTGGCGATTTCTGAAGAGATCGAAGCCGCGGGCGGGTAGCTTTTACCTGTCCGACGGGGCTTGGGGGCTAAAGCGTTCGGACAGTCCGCCGATGATGCGAATGGGGTACCATGACGTTCGCTCAACTTACTATTTTTTCAACGATTTTATTTCATGGTGCAAGCAATCAATTCGACGGAGCCGGGTGCGCTTGAGTCCGAGTTTCTGGTGATCTGCCTGTGTGCCGAATGGTGCGGAACCTGCCGTGATTATCGCGCCGGTTTTGAGGCGCTGGCCGAGGCATTTCCGGATACGCGTTTTCGCTGGATGGATATCGAAGATCAGGCAGACGATCTGGGCGATCTGGATATCGAGAACTTCCCGACCCTGTTTATTCAGCGGCGGGACTCGATTCTTTTCTTCGGTACGATGTTGCCGCATCTCGATTTGTTGCGCCGGCTGATCGAGACTTTTCATGAGCAAAGCTTCGAGGAAAGCCAGGCCTATGCGCGGGCGAATCCCGAACGGGCTGCTTGGCAGCAGAACGCCGATTTGTCCCGGTTGCGCCATTTGACCAGACCATGAGCGATCGGGCTGCGATCAAGAGTATGCGCAGCAAGCAGCCAAGCGGCTTGCTGATAACCGGTCTGTTGATGCTGGTGCTCCTGCTGACCTATCAGCTTTGGTTGAGCTATCGAGATCAGGTCAAGGCCGCCGAAGCGACGACGCGGAACCTCGCTGAGATTTTCGAAACCCGTCTGGAGGCAACGCTAAGGCACACCGACGCGGATTTGAAGATGCTGCAGCAGGGAATTCCGCTTGCCGCGCTGAGTTATAAAGCCGTTCCTTTTTACGAAAAGGAGTTGAATGCCAATCTCGACAGTCGTTTGTTCAACGACGACGAAATCGTCGGCTACCGGGTGCACGATGCCAATGGCGACACTCTGTACACGACCAGCAGTAAGCAGGTACAGCGTGTAAACATCGCGGATCGTCCCTATTTTCGCGAGCTGCGCGATAACCGCAAGGTGGAGCGGGTGTTTTCCGAGGTCATTGTCGATAAGAGCTCCGGCGAGCAGGTGCTGATCATCGCCCGCGCATTGCGCACCGAGCGCGGAAGGTTTTCTGGCGTTGTTCTGGGTATGCTCAGACTGGGCTATTACCAGAAGCAGTTCCAGTCGCTTAATCTCGGAAGCGCCGGGGTCATTGCCTTGTTGAGAAGCGATACTCACGCGTTGGTGGCCAGTTGGCCGGCAAGTAGTGGCGTGGCCAATGAACGTTTGTCGGCGGATCATCCGATTCCCACTCATCTGTTTTCGGGGCAGAGCAGGATGCCGCTTCACTATTCGGCACCTCCGGAAAACATCAGCCGGATCATGGGGGTCGAGCCGGTTCCGAACTATCCCTTCTATTTTGCCGTTGGTTTTTCGCTTGGCGATGTCTTGGCCGGCTGGCGTGCCCAAGCGCTGGTGGTCGGCGTTTCCATGATGCTCTTGCTGGCGCTTGTCGGGCTTCTGTTGAATCGTTTGGGGCGGATGCGAGTTCGTGAAGCGGGGATTCTGACCAATCTCGAACAAAGCCGGATGATGTTCAGTGAGTTAGCCCAGCTGGTTCCGGTGGGCATTTGCCACTTGGATCGGCGCGGTCGATGCACTTTCTTCAATGACCGACATGTCACGCTGACCGGGCGCAGCCGGGAACAACTGATGGGCGCTCGCTGGTCGGAGTTTGTGCATCCGGACGATCGTCGGCGCATTCTCGCTGCGCGAGGTAGCCGCAGCAGGCCGGAGCGCAATTTTGTCTGCGAGTACCGCATTGTCCGGCCTGACGGCCAACAGCTCCATGTGATCGGCGAGGCGCAAACCGAAAGGGATGCCGATGGCAAGGTGATCGGGTATATCGTTGCCCAGACCGATATTTCCTTGCTCAAGGCGACCGAAGAAAAACTGCTGGTAGCCAAGCAGGAAGCCGAACAGGCCAATCGCAGCAAGACCAGATTTCTGGCAGCGGCGAGTCATGATCTACGGCAGCCGATTCAGGCCATCAGCCTGTTCCGCGATGCGTTGAATCGAACCGACCTTAGTGAAGAGCAGAAGACTATTTCGCGGTTTCTGTCGATGTCGGTCAATTCGCTGGGCGAGTTGCTGTATGCCCTGCTGGATATCTCCAAGCTTGACGCCGGGCTTTTGCAGCCGCATCTGAAGGCGGTTGCGGTCGAAGATCTGTTTGCCACCATTGATGCCGAGTTTTCGTCGCTGGCACGGCAGAATGGTTTGCGCTTCAAGTTTTTTTATCCGCTCAAGGAGATGTATTTCTATACCGATGGCGGTTTGTTGATGAGCGTGCTGCGCAATTTGATTGACAACGCCTTCAAATATACGGCCAAAGGCGGCGTTCTGGTGGGTGTTCGCAAACGTTGCGGCTACGGGCTGATCCAGGTCTGGGATACAGGGATCGGGATCGATCCGCAGTACAAGGAGCTGGTTTTCGAAGAGTGTTTTCAGGTCGGTAACGTTATGCGTGACCGGACCAAAGGATTAGGGATCGGGTTGGCCATTGCGCGGCGGATGGCCAGGCTGTTGCACGGTGATGTTACTTTCCGTTCGCGTCCCGGTCGGGGGACGGTGTTCGAGATCATTCTGCCGTTGGTCGAAGAAAAGGCCCCGCATTCACTGTCGGCGGCGGTGCGCGAATCGTTGCCGGCCGATGACGAGAACTACGAGGATCTGGCCGGACGCCAGGTGGTTCTGGTCGACGACGATCCGATGGTGGCCAAATCGATCGAGTTATTGTTCAAGTCGATGGCGATCAATGTGCGGGTTTTTCCGAGAGGTGAATTGGCGCTGGAGAGTCCGGAGATCACAAAAGCGGATTTCTACATCTCCGATTTCAGTTTGCCCGGAATGAGCGGCCTGCAGTTTCTTGACGCGGTCCAGCAGCGCTGCGAACGAGCGATCAATGCCGTGGTGTTAACCGGAGACACCTCGCCGGCGCGTATTGCTCAGGCAGCCTCTTCGCGTTGGCGCGTAATGTTCAAGCCGGCCGAGCTGTCCAAGCTGCTTGCGGCGATGAAGAATCCACAGTATCGGCCCGTTCAGGGCGTTGGTTCGTCCTGATTTTAGCGTCGCTTTCTTGTCGGGCGAGTACGTGATTGTTGCTGGCGGAGAATTTTCTGCACGGTTTTGTCGAGTTCGACCGGGTGTCGTGCCTCAAGACTGCGCAAGCGTTCCGCCAATTCCTTGAAGCCGGGCGGGAAAGGTGCGGCTTTGCCGGCAAAAACGATTTTGTTGCCTCCTTCGTCGGCCTCAACGATCACCCGCTTTCCGCCGAATGCTTGGTCGATTCGGGCGATATAGCAGTTATAACCGGGATCGTCAGCGCATAGGTTAACTACGAGGACACCGTTTGGCCGCAGAGCGTTGCAGCAGGCATCGTAGAACGCCAGGCTGCAAAGTTCCGGGGGTTGGCCTTCGCTGTTGAACCCGTCGATCAGCAGGACGTCGAGCGATGGCCTGCTTTGGCGCACATAGTCCGCACCATTGGCGCAGACGATCCGAAAACGTGAGCTATCTGCGGGGATGCCGAACTCTTCGCGTAGGGCGATAACTTCCGGAAGCAACTCGATGGCAGTGAAGTCGCAGTCGGGCAGTTTGCTTCGGCAGTATTTGGCCAGCGACCCTCCGCTGAGACCCACCATGGCGATGTGTCGGGGCTCGGGGACAAAGAGCAAAAAGCCCATCATGGTTTGCGTGTAGTCGAGCACCAGCCGCTGCGGATCGCTCCTGAGCATCCGGCTTTGAATCGTCGGGAAACCAAAGTGCAACGACAATTCGCCGTCAGCCTCGTAAAGCAGCGGGGAGTCGGTGGTATCGGACTGGTTGGTTGGGGTGGTCATGGGCCGATTATCCGTTGCCGTGCTCGCCGAGTCGAGGCGTTATACTCGACTTCCGCAGCAATAGGGCTGCGCGTCATGGTGTGTTTTATGTTTCGTCTATTGATGATGGCAACCATTGCGATGGTTCGCGCGCTTGTCGCGTCGTTCGGAAAACCGGGACGAGGCAGGCGCGGGGTGGTTTGCTGCGTGTTGTTTGCCTGCAGTCTTGCAGCGGCTGGCGAGTCGTCGCCGGTAATGACTCAACCGCAAGTCGGTGATTGCGTGATCTTTCGCGAAGGTGGCGGTGGCTATGTGCTGAAGGCGCCGACTTACTGGCTCAAAGGATCGATCGCTGGGCTGTCCGAAGAGCGCAGGTTGGCTGGGCGTTGTCCGCAGATCGGCAAGCCGGTGGTGGCTTACAGTCGTGAAGACTGGGTTCGCGTTGCCGCGGCGATGCCTTGTGTCGAGAACGACGCGGATGTGCGCGAAGTACCGGTGCTGCGGGTTCGCGTGGCGGTCGAGGCATGGGAAACGCCGTGGTCGAGCCAGCACGGGACGGCTGCTTGGCTGTTTCGCGGGCAGTTTTTGAATACGCCTTTGCGGCGGGGCGAAGTGATCGATATGGATGCAAGCTGGCTGGAGCGCTGCGAGACGGGTAGGTAAGCGCAGGGCGGCAGCCAGCTTGCTAAATCGCTCCAATCAAGAAGCTTTGAGACTGGTTTTGGTTGCTTTGGCCTGTGTCTTCTTGGGGGGCGTTGGCACCGGCTGATTGATGGTGTCCTGCATCCTTTCCTGAATTTGCTGCATTAGCGCCCAGGGCCAGAGCATCGGTTGCGGTTGATCTTGTTTGCCGGCAGGCGGGGGGGCGTTGTTTTCCTCCGCTGGCGAGGTGCCTTCGGGACGCTTTTGCATTTTTTCCTGGATTTGCTGCATCAGCGCCCAGGGCCAGAGCATTTGGAAGGACTCTTCCGGGTGGATCGGGCGGTTTGATTCTTTTGGCGCAGTTTTCTTTGCTGTGCCAGTTGCTGCGCTGGGCGGGGCAATCAGGTCCGGGCGGCTACGGGCGAGTTCGCGAACCGCCTTGAGGGTCGAACATTGCATGTCGAGGCCCTGAATGGAAAGTTGAAGCATGGTCAGGTTCATTTTGAGCCAGCTTTCAACGGCTTTGAGATCGGCCAAGCGTCTTTCGAGTTCGTCGATATCGGTCGTTGGCGAAATCATTCCCGGCAACTCGCCCCCCATTTTTTCCCAGAGGTTGCGGGCGAAATCGAATGGGCCATCTGCGGATTTGTTAGTAGTCATGTCTTTGCTCCGGTCATGTGGTCGGATGGTCTGACGCGACGCATGAGCAGAGTGTTCGATACACGATCTGGGCGAAGCGACAAACACCGGGGATAGTTTGCGCCAAATTGCGAAAGATGTGGGGCTTTTGTTCGTTGCGCCATCGGCTTGGTTCTGGCCGGCTGGCGAAGGTGAATGAGCTTTTCAACTGACATCGATACGCGCGCCGTGTACGATGCGCGAGCTGTCCGAGCGTGCTGGGTTGCGTCTGGACTTTGTTTGCTTGTTTGGTCTGTTGGTATGTTGGCATTGGCAAGACAGGAGTTTTCGTGGATTGGAATCATGAGTTGTTGGCCAGTGTGA
>CAZZDF010000087.1:0-4144 GCA_964652915.1 uncultured Propionivibrio sp.
TTGCCCCATTGGCCGGTATGGTTCGTGGGCTGCTGCATGATGGGCTGGCGGTCACCGAAGGATTCAAAATCGGCGACATCGACCCGCGTGGCGCCAAGGCAGACCACTTGAGCATTTCCGATAAGGCGAGAGCCATCGCCGGTGGCGTCCTTGAAGCCATGCTTTCTCTTGATAATAGAAGATAGGTCTTTCAACATCATGTCTCGTTACGGGTTTCTACTGCCAAGCGAAAGTGTCAGCAGCTAAGCCATGCCGTCAACAAGAGGGTGGCGTCGCGCCGCAACCGGATTTTTTGCCGGTTTTGCTATTGGCAGCCTGGGTGGGATGATTGGTCTGGGTGGCGCAGAGTTTCGGTTGCCGTTGCTGGCCGGGTTTTTCAGGCTAAAGACGCTGGAGGCCATTATCTTCAATAAGGCCACGAGCCTTGTTGTTGTCAGCACCGCACTTTTGGCGCGCAGCTTCAGCATTCCCATGCATGCGCTTTGGCCCAGCATTGATGTGGTGTTGAATTTGCTGGCGGGTAGCCTGGTGGGGGCTTGGTGGGCTGCTGGGCACACGATGTCAATGCCACGCAAGCAGCTTGATCGTGTGGTTCTGTTGGTGCTGATCGCTTTGGGCGTACTCATGCTTGCCGAGGCTTGGATCGGGATCGGGTCATCAGGAACGCCTATGATTTCCGATCCGGTAATACGCACTGTGTGCGGTGTCGGGGCGGGGCTGCTGATTGGTATGGTGGCGGCGATTCTTGGCGTAGCTGGCGGCGAATTGTTGATTCCGACTATCGTGTTGCTCTATGGCGTTGACATCAAGCTGGCGGGCAGTCTTTCTCTGGTTGTCAGCTTGCCGACGATGCTGGTCGGGTTTATGCGTTATCGTTCTGCAGATGCGTTCGCGGTGCTTCATAGCGAAGCCAGCCTGTTCAAGGCGATGACAGCTGGATCGATGCTTGGTGCCGTTGCCGGTGGGCTGATGCTGGGGCTGCTATCATCCTCGTTGCTGACCTCATGTCTTGGCGTGTTGTTACTTTTCTCGGCATGGAAAACCTTTAACCATGACCGTACTCAGGAGCATCGATAATGCTGACCGTAAGGCTGGCGGCGACCGTGCCGATCATCCTGTTCTTGATCGGCAGGCCCATCGCCTGGTGACTAGCGCGGTCTCGCTCGTGGTGGAAAGGGCCGCTCGGCGCCGTGGTGGCCTTGCCGTTGGTGCTGCCTCCCTCAGTCGATGAAACGCCGGCCGAGCTCGAAAAATGAGGGGCTTGGGGTTACAGGTAGCCGTTTCACCTACGCTATCGAAAAATTCGTTTTGTGGTCGGACAATCCCGATCTTGTTGATGCTTCCGGCGTGGTGCTTAAAACTGGTGGCTTTAAGCATCTAGCCGTCGCCAATCCGAAAACCACGCCTTACGGTGCGGCGGCCGTGGAGGTGATGAGCAAGCTCGGGGTGTTGCAGAACCTGCAGCCGCGTTTTGTCCAAGATGAGAGCATTTCGAAGGCTCAGCAGTTTGTGTATTCCGGCAATGCGGAATTGGGTTTTGTAGCGCTGTCGCAAGCGTTCAAGGATAGTAAGCTGACAGGCGGGTCGATGTGGGTTGTTCCCGCCAATTTATACTCGCCGATTTTGCAGGATGCCGTGTTGCTCGATAAGGGCAAAGGCAAGCCTGCGCCGGTTGCGCTCATGGCCTATCTTAGGGGCGAAAAAGCCAAAGCAATCATCAAGTCTTATGGTTACGAGTTGCCATGAGCTTTTTTGTCGAAGCAACTCGTCGCCTCGGCAACAATCCGCCACCGATCCTTGATGCGTTTGATCGCATCTGAATCACCCCAGCTTTTGTAGATGTCTCGAACGGCAGCTTTGATATCCATGGCGGCCCGAGTTTTAACAAGAGCTGAGCGTCAGCTAAGGCCGATGAGTTCGCGTTCCAAAAATGCTCTGAACGGTCGCACCAATCAATTTCCTTCCGTTGGAGTACTCGACGGCTGAATGTCGGCAATGGGCCGGCCGCGTGAAAACACAATTCAGTTTTCATTGTTGCGCGGTTGAGCGCATTTTGTATGTGTTGTTGATCAAATTGAGGCCGACAGTTCCCTGAGGGCTACGCGCTGACAGGCAAGCGCGTAGCGAAGCATCGCAGATTCTTAGCCCTGTTCGGCAAGAAGCTGCTTCGTTGATGGCATGGTGGGATTAAAGGCAGGCTGTCATGAAGGTCAATTCATGGCTTGTTCATAATCGATTGAGCACTGCAACACAGGAGTTCCTTTTTGTAACGAAGCAGAGAGGAATCCGTTCACGTTTTTCTCAACCCGAACCGTCCGTGACAGATTTCCTTTCTTATCGGCTATCAGCTGTCCCGCCGTCGCTACTTGGTTCAGGCTGACGCTCGGGGCAAAATACGCGAAATGTATTACCTCCCCACCTTCGCGACTAAACGCCACTTTGGCAACCGGTAGTCCGAATACTTTTAAACCATCCGGTGCGGGAACAGGCTTCCCGTTGCCGGGGATATTGGCCGCCGAAAGTGTGGCATCGAGAGAACGTGTTGGGCGACAAGACAAGGCGCGCTCAATATCGCTCAGCTGCTTGGCACTGGCAGATGGTGCCGGCGTACTTGTTGCCGATGCGAGCCCCTGCGCACTATATCCGACGATCCAGAAATTGGTCGGAGCGCCGCCTTTCCAACCGGTCTCGGCAATAATCTGTTGCAAGAACGGTACATAGGTTTGTTGCGAGCGATCGGCATTCATCGGCTGCTGATCCGGGGCGGCCAGCATCGGCGGCTTTGGGCCTTCCGTGCGCACATTGCCGGAATGCTCCAACGCCATTTGTTGCAGGAAAATATGCATCCCGGCCGCGCTGTTCAATGCAAAATTGAACGACTGCTTGTTGAAGCATACTGAGAATGGCGTCACATTCTCGGCTTTGCTCGATGACCACCAAATCTTGGCCTTGGCCACCCAACAATCATTACGCGACCAGTCGACAATAGTCAGTGCTACGCGAGGGAAATACGTTTTGGGTGTGCCATCGTAAGGATGTTTGGCAAACACTCCGGCCAACGACGTCGTGGACAGCGGCGGCGCTGCCGGTGCTGAAGCCGTGCTGGTGGGGGCGGCATTTTGCGTCTGGGCATTTCTATTATTGGCGGTGTTTGCCGGCTTCAAGCCCAATGCCTCCGACCCGGACAGGCGCACCACGGTTGATCCATCCGCCCGTTCCTGCGTTGTGATGCATCCGGAAAGCAAAGGTATTGCCAGGCTCAATGCCAGACACCGTCCACTCCAACGATTCAACTTCATTTGTACGCCTCCTCGCGCAATGATTTTCTGTCGGGCAAGCCCGATGACATTTCCATCAAACGTTCAATCCTACGGCTGACGTAGGGACAAGGCAAGTTTAACCTACGAACATCGTAGGCATGTTAAAGAGAGGCTTGAAACCGACTGGCAGCGTCTTCGGCAAACGATTGCGCGAAGCACGTCTGCGTGCTGAAATGACCCAGGATGCCTTGGGTGTCGCCATCGGGCTGGATGAGGGGCCGGCCTGCATCCGCATTTCTCGCTACGAGAGCGGGGTTCATCAGCCGAGTCTTGACGTGCTTTGGCAGCTTGCCCAAGCATTGCGTATCCCCCCAGCCTACTTGGTCACCGAAGACGATCATTTGGCACAGACTATCCTGCGCATTGTCGAACTCGGCGAACGCGGTAGATACACGTTCGATGAATGGCTGGGCGCGCAGGAAACGGAGTCGGGCAAATAAATCGCGCTGATGCCGCCGGTTCCGACCCGAAATCTGCGCTGAAACGGTGATTTTTTGCCTCCGGCAATCCGGATTCGGATTGTGTTCACAGTGTGTGCACTTTGTGCGAACACGGGGGAAAGACGGTGTGAACATTGTGCGCAGAAGGCGGCAACCCTGTGGCGAAGTGTGGGCTGAGTACGGTTTCATTGTGTCATCCCCGTCAAAATCGAGAACCAGGATCATCGCGGCGCTCCGCCCGCCGGATCCTGCTCGTGCGACTTCCAGTAATCCAACCGGCGTAGCAGGGTTTGCCATATTTCGTCCTCGGAAGCCTCTCCCTCCGGCCAGGCCGGAATCGCCTCCCATGGCCTGGGCCGGGGCGCAAGTTTATCGGCCGCATCA
>CAZZDF010000087.1:4244-6967 GCA_964652915.1 uncultured Propionivibrio sp.
AACCGACCAAAGGCCGTTTGTCGCTGCCACCCCCCGTTTTGGCGATGCAGACTGGCGGCGCGAACAAGCGCTACCACGTCTTGACCGGGCAACTCCACACCATAGCGCGCCACCCCGGAATCCAAACCATCGTCGAGCAGCACCTCGCGCACCGGCAAGCCAAATACCGTCAATTCGTCCGGCAGGACATAGCGACCGCCGATGCGCGCATTGGTCATCCCCAGTGCGGAGCGCAGGGCATCGCTTGCCGTCAGACGCTGACGGCATTCCAGCGCCGCCTGCAATTCAATAGCTGCGCTGTCCCACTGAGCCAGTCCTGCCCCCGCTCCCAATAACGGCACCGGCATCGCCGACCACGCCGAGGTCCAAACAGCCACCAGCACCAGGGCAAACCATCGATGCTTCGTCATAGCGGCCGCTCCGGCAAGACGATGCCCGTCGCCTGCTCGATCGTGGCGCGGACGTTGTGGTAAAACACCAGCACTTCCGTTCCGCCGTCGTCTTCGTGCACCAGCAGATCGTTGCCTGCCCGCTCCATCTCTTTGGTGATCGCCGCCCCAAGCATTCGTACGGCCTCCGGCGCAAGCTCCTTGAACAGAGTGTCACTCGCCAGCAAAGCGTAGCGCGATGCGCAGGGCGGAATAACCAGAACCTCCAGCTGGAATTCGAACCAAAGAGAAAAGAAGAACACCGGTTCGCTCAAGCCGCGCAAGCGGGCGACCATCGTTTCCAGCAAGTGGGCCACCGTCGGAATGGCTTCTTCCGCCTGCCCGACCTGATCTGTCACCCAGCGTGCCGCAACAATGCAGCTCAGCTTGTCATCTACCGTTAGCAATGCGTTCATCACAACACCTTGCGTAAAAAAGCCAATATGTTCTGCAGATGCGGATCGGCAAATGAGTTCAGCGCAAACGCACCGTTTAATTCTGGCTCAGTCTCGCTGATCACCCAGAGATTGACCGGCAATCGGACATCGAAACTGAGAGCACAGTGCAGCACATTTACCGTGACTTCGCCTTGCCGTTCCAACAAGCCGAATTCGATTTGATGAAGAGACCGATGGGCCGACGCCAGCAACACCGCGTCGTCCCAACGGCGAACGACACGGGTCGACGTCCTTGCCGACAAATCCAGGCCCACTTCGCGCAAGGACTGGAGCAACGAGGTGCGAATTAACCATGCGCTCATCAGATAAACCCCATACGCCGCCGCGCCGCTCTCGCTGGCAATTCAAATGTCAGTTGATGGCATTTGTTCACCAGCGCCGTCGCATACGCTCGGGTCACGATGCGCTTCAGTTCGCGTAGATCCAGCGCAGATGCTTCCGCCAACCGTGTGCATTCCGATTCCGGTACTGTCACAAAATACGCGGTCCCCTCTTGCAGCTTTGCCAACAGCCCTTGAATGATGGCGCAGCGCTGCCCGGTCGTCGGCGCCTCCGCTGTATAGACCTGCAAGCGGGATAGCAAGGGTTTCTGAATCGCCTCCAGATCATTGGCCGTCAGCATGATGATCAGGCGCGATGCATCGAATTCCACCCCGAAGGCTTCGTCGCGAAAGCGTCGGGCGGAATCGCCTTCCAGCAAATCGAGCAGTGCCGGCAGAATGGGATAACGTTCTCCCTGATGCATCTTGTCGACTTCATCGATCAGCAAGACCCCGGAAGCCGAATCCGCTTGTGCCAGCAATTCAAACAAGCGTCCCGGCTGCGCATTCGACCAGTGGCTCGACGTACCGACAAAATCGAACGGACCTTGAGCGCCGCCGGCGCTGATCTTGGCAAAGGGCAAGTCAAGCGCTTTTGCCAGTTCCGATGCCAGAAACGTCTTGCCGATCCCTGGATCGCCTGCCAGCAACAGCGGTGCCACCCGAAAATGCTCAGGCGCCTGAGCCGAAGCCAGCACCAGCTCGCACTCCAGTGCCTCCAACATCTCCCAAAAATTGGGAAACTTCGCCCGCAACGCCGTGAGGCGGGCTGTCAAATCCGGCCACTCCGGAATCGGACGCAACCCCTCATGCTTCTCGGCGGCACGCAGCAGGTCGAGCATGTGCTTGTCCTTCTCCGAAACCTTCTGCCGTGCCTTGCACAGATCGTTCTTCTGAAACACCGGCACCACGCGCTGCGGTGGCGGTGGTTCAACGACCGGTGCCGGAATCTTGGCTAATGCCGCCTGCTCTTCAGCCAGAGCTTCTGCTTCGGCCTGGGCCTCCGCTGCCGCCTGTTCTTCGGCTTCGAGTCGCGCGTCTTCCTGCCAGACGCTGAAGGGCAGCAGGAAACGTCCGGCGGTGATGTACCCGTTATAAATACCCGGCGGAAAAGAAGAGGGTGGAATGGTTGTCAGCTTGCTCATGTTGCGTCTCCGTGCAAAGCACTAGACGCAATTAGACACGTCAAAAACAGCAGTGTCAACACCGTGTTAGCAATCGCGGATAAAATGTCTAAATCCGTCTGATCGAATCTGGAAAACGAAATGAGCTCCACGTCCTCTGATGATTTGCGACAAATCGCGACTGATTTACTGACCCTGACCGGCTGGTCGATTAGTGATCTGGCACGGATCGCCGAATTGCATCGACCCAATCTGGTGTCGTGGTTGGGTGGCAAGCCGCAGGTGATGGCTGAGGTCAAGCAGTTGAAGGTTCTGGAAATATTGGGCTGGCATTACGGCCGACTGCGTCGGGATGTGGTACATCGCTGGGTGATCGGGAGCGATTTCAGTTTG
>CAZZDF010000088.1:0-6942 GCA_964652915.1 uncultured Propionivibrio sp.
CGTCTTCCTTGGCGTTTTCGGCAATCGATTTGCCTTGTACCTTGAAGATGGCGCCGTTGGCGGTCAGCAGGTCGGCGCGTTCCATGCCGGGGCCGCGTGGTTTGGCGCCGACCAGCATGCAGATGTCGGCGTCCTTGAAGGCGGTGTCCGGATCGTCAGTGGCGAACATGCTGTGGAGTAGCGGGAACGCGCAGTCCTCGATTTCCATCATGACGCCGCGGCAAATCTTCTGGGCTTGTGGCAGGTCAAGCAGTTGCAGGATGATCGGCTGGTCGTTGCCGAGCATTTCGCCGGCGGCAAGTCGGAAAAGCAGGTTGTATCCGATCTGGCCGGCAGCGCCGGTAACTGCAATGCGAATGGGGGGCTTGGACATTGATGCGGCTCCTGAAGTGTAAGAAAAGCCTGAATGCGGCCATTGTGTGGCCGATGCTGAGTTGATTTTCGTGCAAACAACTGTAACTGTGCGGCGAGATGATACGGATGGAATCGGCGGGTGTCAAATGAAGAAATGCTTTTCCTATATCATATATAAGACATAAGATAAGGAAATAGACTTCCTGGTCAAAATGTGTTGAAATCCTTCGCATGGAGTCAAACCAAATCAGTCCGCCAACGTCATCGCCGACTTTCAGTCCGCTCTATCAGCAGATTCGGGCCTTGATCGTGCGTAGTCTGGAGTCCGGGGAATGGAAGCCCGGCGACCTCATTCCCAGCGAAGCGGAGCTGGCGGTGCGTTTTGGTGTCAGTCAGGGTACGGTCCGCAAGGCGATCGACGAAATGGCCGCCGAGAATCTGCTGGTGCGGCGTCAGGGCAAGGGGACCTTCGTCGCCACGCATAAAGACCCGAGTTCGTCGCTGCGTTTTTTGCGCATTGCGGCCAATGAGGGAGGGCTGCCGCCGCTGACTAACGTTCCGGTTGAGTGCTGGCGTGCCAAGGCCGGAGTCGATGTGGCCAGAGCACTGGCGATTGAGCCGGGGGCGCCGGTCATCATTGTCCGCCGTGTGTTGCAGGCGGAGGGTGAGCCGGTGGTTTTCGATCAAATTTATTTGCCGGGCGCTTTGTTTCCCGATTTGACCGTCGATGTGCTCGCCGATGCGGAAGCGTCGCTTTATAGTTTGTACGAGAGCCGTTACGGCGTGCGGGCGATTGCGGCAGATGAGCGTTTGCGAGCGGTTTCTGCCGATCGTCTGGCTGCCGGAATGTTGCAGATAGCCGAAGGAAGTCCGCTGTTGCTGGTCGAGCGTGTTACCTTTACCTACGGCAACAAACCGGTTGAGTTGCGACGCGGGTTTTATTTGACACAAAAATTCCATTATCACAATGAGCTGGGATAATCGGGGTCGGGCAGTAGCTGAACCTTCGGTATGCTTGCTGATCAAAGCGTGCGGTTTTTCG
This sequence comes from uncultured Propionivibrio sp., assembly GCA_964652915.1. GTDB lineage: Bacteria > Pseudomonadota > Gammaproteobacteria > Burkholderiales > Rhodocyclaceae > Propionivibrio. The sequence continues at coordinate 1,397 of CAZZDF010000088.1, forward strand.
GTGTGTAATAACAAAATGGGCATTCATGGCAACAGTGGCAGGAATGGCGGCTAATGGCGGGCAATAGCAGACGACCGGTCAATCGGGACCTGACAACGATCAGGTTCTCGGTGTCGACCCTGTTGTCGGTCTTTCAGCAGATCAGCGGGATTGTGCTGTTTTTGTTGCTGCCCGGCGTTCTATGGCTTTTTCAGAGCAGTCTTGCTTCGCCGGAATCGTTTGCCGCGTTTTCCGAGTTGGCTGGAAATCCTCTGGTTAAAGTTCTTGCGTTGATCCTGCTCTGGCTGTTCATGCACCATCTGTGTGCCGGATTGCGCAGCATGTTTCTGGAAGTGTTCAAGAGTTCCGGTAAACGGGTGGCCAGGCTTTCGAGCAAACTGGCGATGGCTGCGGGCGTTGTCCTGACCTTGCTCGTGGGAGTGCCCTGGCTATGGTGAATCGACTTCTCCGCAGCGGCCATTCGGGTTTGACGGGCTGGCTCATGCAGCGCGCCAGTGCCCTGTTCATGGCCTTTTACACCTTGGTGCTGCTATTCGAGCTCGGGGTGGAGAGACCGACTTCTTTTGCGGCGTGGCGCTCGGTTTTTGCCGGCGGTTTCATGAAGCAGGCGAGTTTTGTTTTCTTTGTTTGCCTGATTTATCACGCTTGGCTCGGCGTTCGCGGGGTGTGTCGTGATCATGTTCCGGCCGAAGGCTTGCGGCTGGTCTTGTTGACGGTCAGCGGCATCCTGTTGCTCGGCTATGCCGGCTGGGCCGTGCAGATTCTGTGGGGAGTCTAGGTGAGCATGAAAAATATCCCGGTTCACGAGTTTGATGCGATTGTTGTCGGGGCCGGCGGCGCCGGTCTGCGCGCGGCGCTGCATCTTGCCGAAGCCGGTTGCCGGACGGCGGTGCTTTCCAAGGTTTTTCCGACGCGCTCGCATACGGTCGCCGCGCAGGGCGGGGTGGCGGCGGCGCTGGGCAATTTCGAGGAAGATCGCTGGCAATGGCATATGTTCGATACCGTCAAAGGCTCCGACTGGCTGGGCGATCAGGATGCCATCGAGTTCATGTGCCGGAAGGCCGGCGAGGCGGTGATCGAGCTTGAGCATTACGGCATGCCGTTTGATCGCGGTGTCGAAGGAAAGATTTTTCAGCGGCCGTTCGGTGGTCACATGGCCAACTTCGGCGAGCGGCCGGTTCGCCGTGCCTGCGTGGCGGCAGACCGGACCGGGCATGCTTTACTGCAGACGCTGTATCAGCGCAATGTGGCGGCGAAAACGCGGTTTTTTGTCGAGTGGATGGCGCTCGATCTGCTGCGCGACGACGAAGGCGTCGTGGTGGGTGTTACCGCCCTGGAAGCTGAGACCGGCGAGGTTGCGGCATTCCGGGCCAAGGCGACAATTTTTGCCACCGGCGGTGGCGGGCGGGCTTTTGCTTCTTCGACCAACGCCCTGATCAATACCGGCGACGGGTTGGGCATGGTGGCGCGTGCCGGCATTCCGCTCGAAGACATGGAGTTCTGGCAGTTTCATCCGACCGGTATTGCCGGCGCCGGCGTGCTGATCACCGAGGCGGCGCGCAGCGAGGGGGCGTTGTTGCGCAACGCCGGGGGCGAGCGCTTCATGCTGCGCCATGCGCCGGTGGCCAAGGAACTGGCCTCGCGCGATCTGGTTTCGCGAGCCATGCTTACCGAGATTGCCGAAGGTCGCGGCGCCGGACCGAACAAGGATTATCTGTACCTCGACCTGACCCATCTGGATCCGGCGATGATAGCCAAGCGCCTGCCGGGAATTCACGGCCTTTGCCTGCGTTTTGCCGGGGTCGATTGCTTTGAGAATACCATTCCGGTGGTGCCGACCTGTCATTACCAGATGGGGGGTATCCCGACCGACCGTTTTGCGCAGGTCGTCGTGCCGCAAGGCGACGATCCGGCGGTTCCGGTGCCGGGGTTCTATGCCGCGGGCGAATGTGCGTGCGCTTCGGTGCATGGCGCCAACCGTCTGGGAACCAATTCGCTGCTGGATTTGCTGGTGTTCGGCAAGTCGGCCGGCGAATCGGCGCTGGCCTATGTGCGCGATGCGGGGCGGGCGGCAAGGCCGTTGCCGCGCCTGGCCATCGACAAGAGTCTGGCGCGTCTCGAACGTTTGAATCATCAGAAAGACGGTGCCAACGTCCATGAAACGCGGACGGCAATGCAGCGCACGCTGCAGAAGCATGCCGGCGTATTCCGCTTCGCCGCTCTGCTCAAGGAAGGCGTCGGCTTGATCGATGAAATTGCCGGAGCTGTGGCGCAGACCGAGATTCGCGACAAGTCGAAAACCTTCAACACGGCGCGTCTGGAGGCGCTGGAACTCGATAACCTGATCGAAGTGGCCAAGGCCACCATGGTTTCGGCCGAGGCGCGCAAGGAGTCGCGCGGTGCGCACAAGCGGGACGATGCCGGCGATACGCCGGAGCACCCGAACGGGCGCGACGATACGAATTGGCTGAAACACAGCTTGTGGTATCGGGACGGCAACCGCTTGCAGTACAAGCCGGTGCAGATGCAGCCGCTGACGGTCGATTCCGTCGCCCCGGGCGCGCGCTCGGGTTGAGCAGGGGGCGATGATGACGAACGAAGTAATCAACGAAGCGGCGAACCGCACCTATCATTTCAGCATCTACCGTTACGATCCGGATAAGGACGAAGCGCCTTATATGCAGGAGATTTCGGTCGAATGCGATGCGATGGACAAGAAGCTGCTCGATGCCTTGCTCAAGGTCAAGATCAAGGATGATTCGCTGTCCTTCCGGCGTTCGTGCCGCGAAGGGCTGTGCGGCTCCGATGCGATGAACATCAATGGCAGGAACGCGCTGGCCTGTCTTGTCGATCTGGACGAGTTCCCGGACGGCAAGCCCATCGTCTTGCGTCCGCTGCCCGGCTTGCCGGTGATTCGTGACCTGATCGTCGATATGACGCAGTTCTTCAGGCAGTATCATTCGGTCAAGCCTTATCTGATCAACGAGTCGCCGGCGCCGGCGCGCGAACGCTTGCAGTCGCAGGAGGAGCGCAAGTCGCTTGATGGCCTGTTCGAGTGCATCCTTTGCGCCTGTTGTTCGACGGCGTGTCCGTCGTACTGGTGGAACCCGGACAAGTTCGTCGGGCCGGCGGGTTTGCTCAGCGCCTATCGGTTTATCGCTGATTCGCGTGACGAGGCAACGAACGCGCGGCTGGATGATCTGGACGACGCGTATCGACTGTTCCGCTGCCGCAATGCCATGAGTTGCATCGAGGTCTGCCCGAAAGGCTTGAATCCGGCCAAGGCGATCGCGGAAATCAAGGAATTGTTAGTGAAGCGGGCGATCTGATGAACGAGAGCGTGATGAACGAAAGCGAAGTATTGAACCGTTTGCGCTGGCGCTGCACGCGTCGCGCCTTGCTGGAAATGGATCTGTTGTTGGGCAGCTTTCTCGATAAGCACTATTCGGGCTTGTCGCCGGAGTTGGCCGCCGAGTTTCGCGCGCTGGTCGATATGGAAGACCTTGAGTTGTGGCCGTTGATTACCGGAAAAAGGCCTTGTGCCAATGATTTTCAGGCGCAGGTGGTGGCGATGCTGCGCGAGGTAAGGGTAAAGTAACTTATTTGCTCCGGGAGTATTTTGTGACCGGAGCGTTGTCGAATTGATGATTAGAACAGTTTATCGGGAGAATTTTTATGAGCACCGAACGTAAGGCAACCTTGATCATTGAAGGGCAGGAGCCGGTCGAGTTTCCGATCCTGACGCCGGCGAGCGGCAACGATTGCATTGATATCCGCACGTTGGGCGCCAAAACAGGTTTGTTTACTTACGATCCGGGGTTTTTGTCGACCGCTGCGTGCAAGTCGAAAATTGCCTATATCGACGGCGAAAAGGGCGTGCTGCTGTATCGCGGTTACCCGATCGAGCAACTGGCCGAGCACTGCAACTTCCTTGACGTGGCCTACCTGCTCAAACACGGTGAATTGCCCAATGCCGAAGAGAAACGTAATTTCGTTTCGATCATCAAGACGCACACCATGGTGCATGAGCAGATGGCCAAGTTCTATCAGGGCTTCCGCCGTGACGCGCACCCGATGGCGGTCATGGTCGGTGTGGTCGGCGCGCTCTCGGCGTTCTATCACGACGCCGAGGATTTCTCCGACGCGGAACATCGCAATCTGAGCTTCAACCGCATCGTCGCCAAGCTGCCGACCATTGTGGCGATGGCCTACAAATACACGATCGGCGAGCCGTTCATGTACCCACGCAATGATCTTGGCTACACCGCCAACTTCATGTACATGATGTTCGGCACGCCTTGCGAGAAGTACGAGCCGAATCCGGTGCTGGTGCATGCGCTCGACACCATCTTCATGCTGCATGCCGATCATGAGCAGAATGCCTCGACCTCGACGGTGCGTCTGGCCGGTTCCTCCGGCGCCAATCCCTATGCCTGTATTTCGGCGGGCATTGGTTGTTTGTGGGGGCCGTCGCACGGCGGCGCCAACGAGGCTTGCTTGAAGATGCTCGAAGAAATCGGCGACGTTTCGCGTGTGCCGGAATACATCGCGCGTGCCAAGGACAAGAGCGATCCGTTCAAGCTGATGGGCTTCGGGCACCGTGTTTACAAGAATTACGACCCGCGCGCCGTGTTGATGCGCGGCATCTGCCGGAACGTGCTGAAGGAACTCGGGCTGGAAAACGATCGTTTGTTCAAGCTGGCGCTGGAGCTGGAAAAGATCGCGCTGGAAGACGAATATTTCATCGAGAAGAAACTTTATCCGAATGTTGATTTCTATTCGGGTATCGTCCAGAAGGCGATCGGTATTCCGACGTCGATGTTTACCTGCATTTTCGCTTTGGCGAGAACGGTGGGCTGGATGGTGCAGTGGGAAGAAATGATTGCCGATCCCGAATACAAGATCGGTCGTCCGCGCCAGCTCTACACCGGTGCGCCGGCGCGCGACGTGCCGCCGATTCACCAGCGGGCGGATTGACGAGCGGGTATTAGCGGGAGCGGATTCTTGAAAGGCCGGTGGTTTTTCGCCGGCCTTGATTTTGGAAGGTGTTCCGGAACCTATGGGTACAGGTCAAGCCATGATGAATCAGCTTTTTGGAACTTCGCTCCTGTTTGGCGGGAACGCGCCGTTTGTTGAAGAACTTTACGAAAATTATCTCGACAATCCTGCCTCGGTGCCGGGTGAATGGCGAGACTATTTCGACAAGCTGGCGCAGCTGCCCAGCTCGATTGCTCGCGACGTGCCGCATTTGCCGATCGTTCACGCTTTTGCGGAGCAGGCCAAAAAGGGTGGTTACCGGGCGGCTGCCTCGATGCCGGTCGACGACAAGAAGCAGGTCGCCGTCCTGCAGATCATCACCGCCTTTCGTACGCTTGGTGCGCGCTGGGCTAATCTCGATCCGCTCAAGCGCTTGCCGCGACCGAAGCAGAACGAGCTGGAGCCATCGTTCTATGACCTCACTGATGCCGACGTTAATACGCTCTTCAATGCCGGTTCCTTCATGGGCGTGCCGGAGCGCGCCACTTTCGGGCAAATTCTCGATGCGC
>CAZZDF010000089.1:0-6845 GCA_964652915.1 uncultured Propionivibrio sp.
ACAATTCGGCAGTTTCCCGCCAACAGTCCGTTTACACAAAATTCAGTACAGGCCCAGGAAGTACCTGCATCAAGGCTAAAAACAGGCCATTTGTTTGATGAAAACACGATTTTCTTCACAATTTTGTTTCGATTTTCCTTCGCAACCGTGTTTTTCGGTTACTTGTTCAGCACTTCCTTAAATTACACGATCCGTCAGACTCCCTGCTTTTCAGCCTGCCTCATGTGTTGGTAGTGCGTGGCGCAAGTGTTGATTTCAGGTGTCGGCTGCCAACAGCGTTGCCGTGTTACGCCAATGTTCTATAATCAAATCATCATGTTTGCCATGTGGATAACATAAGGGAGACGCAGTGGTGGATGGCTTGGTCAATTCTCCTTCGTTACCGGATTCGGCGGTTGCGCCGTGTCCATCACCCGAATCATTGCCACTTGGCGTGATTGAGGAGGTGCATGGGCCGGTGATCGACATTCTTTGCCATCGTCTGCCTCCCTTGCATCAGGCGCTTTACGTTTGCCTCAATGGTGAACGCTATACCCTGGAAGTTCATCGTCATCTGGACGAATCGCGGGCGCGGGCTATTGCGCTAAACCGCACGGCTGGGCTGCGTCGGCAAATGCCTGTTTTCGATAGCGGCGGGCCGTTGCAGGTGCCGGTGACGCCCGATTGTCTCGGTCGGTTGCTCGATATCTTCGGTCATCCGCTCGATGGTGGTCAGCCGCTTGAGGCCACGGAGTTTCGCCCGATTGTCGCGGCGCCGGGGCCGCTGGCCGAAGCCGGCGGCATGGGTGAGATGCTGCCGACCGGCATCAAGGTGATCGACCTGTTGTGCCCCTTTGTGCGCGGCGGCAAGACCGGCCTGTTCGGCGGCGCGGGCGTCGGCAAGACGGTGCTGATCATGGAGTTCATGAACGCCATCGTTCGTTTGCACCAGGGGGTTTCGGTCTTCGCCGGGGTGGGTGAGCGCATCCGCGAGGGCCACGAGCTTTGGCACGACATGCAGGACGCCGGAGTCATGCCGCGCACGCTGATGGTCTTCGGGCAGATGGACGAGTCGCCGGGCGTGCGTTTCCGCATCGGCCTTTCGGCGCTGACCTATGCCGAATATCTGCGTGACCACGTGGCCAAGGAGGTGCTCTTTCTGATGGACAACGCCTTCCGTTTCGTTCAGGCGGGCAGCGAGTTGTCCGGTTTGCTCGGGCGCATGCCGGCGACGGTGGGTTATCAGCCGACGCTGCTCTCCGAAGTGGCGGAATTGCAGGAGCGCATTTCGTCGACGCGCAGCGGCAGCATCACCGCCGTCGAGGCCGTTTATGTGCCGGCCGACGACATGACCGATCCGGCGGTCGGCGCCATCCTCGCGCACCTCGATACGACGGTGATCCTGTCGCGCAATCAGGCGGCCAAGGGCATCTATCCGGCGGTCGATCCGCTGGCGTCGGGCAGCCGCATGATGGATCGCGTGACCCTTGGCGAGCATCATTACCGGGTGGCGCAGGCGGTGCGCGAGCATCTGGCGCGTTATCGCGAGCTGGAAGACATCATCGCCATGCTCGGCATGGAGGCGCTCTCCGAAACGGATAGGCGCATCGTGCAGCGCGCGCGCCTGCTCGAACGCTATCTGACGCAGCCGTTCTTTGTCGTTGCCGGCCATACCGGGATCGCCGGCGCGTCGGTGCCGCTGGCGACAACGCTGGCCGATTGCGAGCGATTTATCGCTGGCCACTATGACGATCTGCCGGAAGAGCGCTGCTACATGCGCGGCAGCATGGAGGGCGGGTAATGCAGACGATGACCCTGCACCTGCAAAGCGCCGTGCGCTGCGAGCGCGTGGCGGACGTCGTCAGCTTTGTCGGCAGCGACGCCAGCGGCAGTTTCGGCATCTGGCCGGGGCGCTCGCGCCTGATGACCATCCTCGATTACGGGCTGGCGCGCTTTTGCCGGGAAGACGGCGTCTGGTCGTATCTGGCCTGCCCCGGCGCCGTGTTGAATTTTGTCGATAACGAGCTGACGGTGAGTACCCGGCGCTATCTGCGCGATGAGGATTACGAACGCATCTCCGGGCTGCTCGCCGGCCAGCTGGCGGAGGAGGAGGCGGCGCTCAAGAGCGTCAAGGACAACCTGCAGAAGCTGGAGCATGAGTTGTTCCAGCGTTTGCGCACACTCGACCGGTGGGCATCATGAACGACGAGAAATGGCGTCGCGGCGTGGCGCGCGACAGCGAACGCCTGAAGGAGGCCGAGCGCAACCGCCGCACCTTGCTCGGGCAGACGATCTTCCTTGGCAGCCTTTCTGTCCTCTTCGTTGTGCCTTTGGTCGCGGGGGCCTATCTCGGGCGCTGGCTCGATAGTCAGGGCGAAGGCTACGCGGTGAGCTGGACAATGAACCTGATCGTGCTGGGGCTGGCGCTCGGTGTGCTCAATGTAGTTTTATTCATCCGGAAGTACTGGTAATGGAATCGGCAAGCATCGTTTTCAGCTGGGGCTGGTTGCAGGTTTCCTCCACCGTGGTGACGACCTGGGGGCTGATGCTGTTCTTTGGTCTTGGCAGCTGGCTGGCGACCCGGCGTTTGTCGGTGAGCGAACCGGGGCTGGTGCAGATGGCGCTCGAAGGCATCGTTTCGGCGATCGAGGATGCCATCGACGGCGTTTTGTCAGGGCGCTCGGAACTGCTGCTGCCTTTCGTCGGCACGCTGTGGCTGTTTGTCGCCGTGGCCAATCTGACCGGGCTTGTCCCGGAACTGCATTCGCCGACCGGGGATTTGTCGACCACCGCCGCGCTGGCCTTCCTCGTTTTCCTTTCGGTGCATTGGTTCGGCATTCGGAGCGCCGGCTGGCGGGCTTATCTCAAGCATTACCTGACGCCGAGCCCGATCCTCCTGCCTTTCCATCTGCTCGGCGAGTTTTCGCGCACCATCGCGCTGGCGATGCGCCTGTTCGGCAACATCATGAGCCTGGAAATGGCCGCCCTGCTGGTGCTGCTGGTCGCCGGGCTGCTGGTGCCGGTGCCCATCCTTATGCTGCACATCGTCGAGGCGCTGGTGCAGGCTTATATCTTTGGTACGCTGGCACTGATCTACATCGCCGGCGGCATGCAATCCCACGAAGCTTCAGAGAGGCCCGAAGCACCGCAGTTCACTGACAAGAAAGGAAGTACGCCATGACCGACATTCACTGGTTTGCCCTGATCTCGACCTGCGTCGCCGCGCTGGCGATTGCCATCGGCATCATCTTCCCGGCCATCGCCATGGGCCGCTCGATTACCCAGGCGCTGGAGGCGCTGGCGCGGCAGCCGGAGGCGGAGAAGTCGATCACGCGCACGCTGTTCATCGGCCTGGCGATGATCGAGTCGCTGGCGATCTATGTGCTGGTGGTCGTGCTGATCATTCTCTTCCGCAATCCGCTGCTCGAATACGTGCTGAAATAGGCGGCCATCATGGAGCTGAACTGGACCACCTTTTCGCTGGAAATCATCAATTTTCTGGCCTTGCTGTGGATCTTGAAACGTTTCCTGTATCAGCCGGTGCGGGCAACACTGGCGCAACGGCGGGCCGGCATCGAGCGTGTGCTGGCGCAGGCCGGCACGGCGCAGGCCGACGCTGCGGCGTTGAGAACCCAGTATGAAAGCCGTCTGGCCGACTGGGAGCAGGAAAAAGCGGCCGCCCGCGCCCGTTTCGAGGCCGATCTGGCGGGCGAGCGGGAACGGCAGATGGCTGCGCTGACCCGCGATCTGGCCGCCGAGCGCGAGCGTAGCGCGGCGCAGGATGCGCACCGGCGCGAAACCTGGCAGCGCCAGTTGGCGGCGCAGGCCGCCACGCAGGCCCGGCAGTTTGCCAGCGCCTTGCTTGGCCGGCTGGCCGGCGCGGACCTGGAGGCGCAAATGCTCGAGGTGTTTGTCGATGAGCTCAAAGCCTTGCCCGACGAACGTCTTGAGCCCTTGCGCGCGGGCCTTGCAGCGCGCGGCGGCGAGCCGGTCACGGGGGTGCTCGGCAGCGCCTATCCGCTCGGCGAGGCGCAGCGGCAGAAGCTTTCGGCGGCCATCGATGCCCGTCTGGGCAGGCCTTGCCCGCTGGAGTTCGTCGAAGATAACAAATTGCTGGCCGGCGTGCGCCTTTCGCTGGGCGCCTGGCAGCTCGACTTTAGCCTGGCCGGCGAACTGGCGGTGTTTGCGGAGGCTGACGATCTTGCCTGAAGAGGCGAATTTCCCGCGTCGTTCGCCAAGCCCGTGGCTGGCCGCTTATCGCGCGCAGCTTAGGGTCAGCGAGATCGGCAAACTGGTGTCGATCGGCGATGGCATCGCCCGGATCGAGGGTCTGCCTTCGGCGGCGATGGACGAAGTGCTCCGTTTCAAGGACGGCAGCGAGGCGCTGGTCTTCGATCTGGGCAGGCAGCGCATCGGCGCCATCCTGCTTGACCAGAAGGAAGGGCTGGCCGCCGGCGCTTCGGCGCAGCTGACCGGGCGGCGTCTCGATATCGGGGTCGGCGATGCCTTCCTCGGCCGGGTGGTGGACCCGCTCGGGCATCCCCTCGATGGCGGCCCGGCGCCGCAATTTGCCCGGCGGCGGGCTCTGGAGCTTGGTTCGCCGCCGATCACCGCGCGCGATTTCGTCGAGCGGCCGCTGCTTACCGGCAACAAGATGATCGACACGATGATCCCGATCGGTAAAGGTCAGCGTCAGCTGATTATCGGCGACGTGGGCACCGGCAAGAGTTCGCTGGCGCTCGATGCGGTGGTGGCGCAAAAGGGGCGCAACGTGATCTGCGTGTATGTGCTGATCAGCCAGAAGCGCTCGGCCGTCACGGCGACCATCGAAACCCTGCGGCAGGCGGGCGTGCTCGACATCACCTGCGTGGTCGTGGCCGAGGCGGCGACCACGCCGGGCCTCAAGTATCTGGCGCCCTTTGCCGGTTGCGCGCTGGCCGAAGAGTGGATGTGGGCCGGGCACGACGTGCTGGTGGTCTATGACGACCTGACCACCCATGCCCGCGCCTATCGCGAGCTGTCCCTGTTGTTGCGCCGTCCGCCGGGGCGCGAGGCGTATCCGGGCGACATCTTCTATCTGCATTCGCGCCTGCTCGAACGTTCGACCTGCCTGGCGGCGGCGCACGGCGGCGGCAGCATGACGGCCTTGCCGATCGTCGAAACCGAGCAGGGGGAAATCTCGGCCTATATTCCGACCAATCTGATTTCGATCACCGACGGCCAGATCTATCTCGATCCGGCCCTGCATGCGCGCGGCTTCCTGCCGGCCATCGATATCACCCGCTCGGTGTCGCGCATCGGCGGCAAGGCGCAGGTGCCGGCGATCCGCGCCGAGGCCGGGCGCATGAAACTCGACTTTCTGCAGTTTCTCGAACTGGAGGTGTTTACCCGCTTCGGTTCGCGGCTGGAGGCAAGCGTCGAGGCCAAAATCCGGCGTGGCCGGCTGCTGCGCGAACTGCTCAAGCAGGACCGGCTGGCGCCGCTTGCGCCTGAGCAGCACGTGGCCTGGCTGGTGGCTTACGCCGAGGGGTTTTTCGGCGGGCTGGAAGGCGCCGCGCTGCAAGAACGTCTGGCCTTTTTGCTGAAGGCTGCCATCGACGGGCCGGGGCTGGCCGCCGGTCGCGAGGCCTGGCGGGAGGCGATTGCCGGCTGGTGGCGCCCGATGAGTGAAGCGTCGGATGAGTCGCCGGCGTGAAATAGCCCGGCGCCTTGAGGCGCTCTCCGACATCGCCGGCATCATGTCGGCGATGAAGGGGTTGGCGCTGATGGAAATTCGCGTGTTGACCGATTTTCTCGTCAGCCAGCAAGGCATGGTAAGCGCCATTGAAACGGCTGCCGCCGATTTTTTGCAGGCGCATCCGGCTCTGGCCGGGCCGTCTGCCGCCACCCGCGAGTTGTGTGTGCTGGTCGGCTCGGAGCAGGGCTTCTGCGGTGATTTCAACGAGAGACTGCTGGCGCGGATGGAAGCGGTCAGTGCGGAGAGCGGGGGGGCGGTGCGTTGGCTGGTCGTCGGCCGGCGGCTGGCCGGTCGGCTCGGCGATCGCGACGATCTGGAGCTGGTCTTGCCGGGGGCGGTGGTTGCCGACGAAGTGCCGGCCGTGCTGCTACGCCTGACGCACGAACTCGGGCGCATTCTGGCCGCCGCGCAAGGCGGCGCTTACGGGCTTTCGACGCTGTATCACTGCGATGCGACCAGCGAAATTCGCATGCGCCCCTTGCTGCCCTTGCGTGATCTGCCGGCGCCGGCTAGGCCGCCGGCCTTTCCGGCCGACCTCAATCTGGCGCCGCAGGAGTTTTTGCGCGGGCTGACCGGGCATTACCTTTACGCGGCGCTGAACTCGGTTCTGTACAGCTCGCTGATGGCCGAGAACCACCAGCGCCAGATGCACATGGATCGTGCCTTGCAGCGGCTCGATGAGGATACCGGGCGCTTGCAGCTTTCCTACAACATTCAGCGTCAGGAGGAGATCACCGAGGAAATCGAGGTGATTCTGCTTTCGGCCGATATGTTGCAATCCCCCGCGTCATTTTCTGAATGATCGGGAAGATGGTTTGGTAGCTAAAGGTCGCCGTCGCCGACCAGCGAATACGGTGCCCAGAACATCGGGTGGGCGTAGCTGTAATCCTTGCCGGCGGATTGTTTCATCAGGGCTAGCGAAGATTGTTGCAGGGCCTGGGCGCGCGGCAGATCGGGTTGTGCGGCTTGCCGGCGGAAAACTTCGGTGGTCAGCAGGCGGGCCGATTCGGTTTCGACCGCCCAGTGGGTGAAGCATGCTGAAAAGTAGGGAGTCTGATGGATCGTGTAATTTAGGGAAACGCTGATTAAGTAGCAAAAGCAGTGAACAATTTCATTGTCATATGGTCTG
>CAZZDF010000090.1:0-6785 GCA_964652915.1 uncultured Propionivibrio sp.
CCGAAAACCTCGTTTCCGTCTGCTTGTTCCGGATTTGCACAATTCGGCGAAACCATTGCTGATTCTGAATTTCCTCATTGCGCAGATTGTTTTCGATCAATTTTTCCTTGTTCTTCTGCATCACCATCGGTAACTCGTCCGCTTTGACCGGTTTGCTATACAGAAACCCCTGCCCCAGCGTGCACCCGATCTCCTTCATTACCGCTTCCTGCTCGGGCGTCTCGATCCCTTCCGCAATGACTTTGATGTCCAATATTTTGGCCAGCGAAATGGCCATCTCGCAAATTTTGCGATGGGTTTCGCTCTGCGGGGCGTTCTTGACAAACTCCTTGTCTATTTTCAGTTTGTCGTAGTGCTTGTTGGCCAACCGTTCCAGGGATGAATAGCCGATTCCGAAATCGTCCATTGCTATAAGAAACCCTCTTTTTTTGAGATCCCGGATCGTTTTCCGTTCGTTGTTGGCACAGGAAGTGGCTGTTTCCGTCAATTCGAACTCGATCCCGCTGGTTTCGATTCCGGTAATTCCTAACAGATCGTCTACGGCCAAAATCAGTTTGGCGTCTTCCAGTTGCAGTGCTGACAAGTTGATAGCGACGTTGAACTGGTGACCGTCTCTTTGCCACTGCGCAATTTGATGAAACGCCTTCTTGATGACCAGTCGCCCCAGCTTTTCCATCAAGCCGTTCTTTTCGGCCATCGGAATAAAGTCGCTGGGATTGACTAGCTCTCCGTTTCGAATCCAACGTACCAATGCCTCTACGCCATCGGTGGTTCCCGAAAGAAGATTGAATTGCGGCTGGTACCACAATTCAATGTCCTGTTCTTCGTTGATGGCTCGTTCCAGCTCGTTGTGCGTTCTGATGCCTTCTTTCAACTGTTCGGCGAGGTCATGCTCGTAGTAATGCACCTTCTGTGTGTTTTTTTCATGAAGCAGTGCAGATCTGGCTTGGCGTATGGCATTTTTTGCATCTTCGGCCAGCGCCAGATCACATGATCCCACAATGACCTTGATCGGAATGTTGTATTCACTGGCCCGAACCGGCTCGTTCAGTTTTTCCAGAACGCTATCGATTTCTTGTTGTTCTGCCTGTCCACAAAGGACGCCAAATTCGTTGTCGCGTAAGCGCGCAGCGTAGAAACCATGATCGATTAACCGGAACCCGATTTGGCGAAAGACGTCTTGCGCCACTTCTTCGCCAAAGGCTGCTGCAATTTCCGCGTGAGATGTGTTCCGTACGATACTGAATTTCTGATGACTACTGCTAAGCCGATGGCCTACGTTTATCAGAAACGAAAGAATTCCTTCGATTTCATCCTTGAAATGAAGCCTCGAAGAAAATTCGCGTGGAAATTGAAGTTGTGGCATAGACACCATCCGAGTGTTGCTGCCATTCTAGGCTTCTTGCTTTGTCGTTGTCGCCCATGAGTAACGGGGTTTTTCCTCTTTATTTCCTCGCCAATTTATCTTTGTGAGCAAATTCGGGGCGTTTTTGTTTTTTGTCCTTTCTTTCCAAAAAAACAACGACTTTGCTTTCGTTGTTGTTTTATATAAACAAACAACGTAAACAACAGGCACTTTGGCTGCTGTTTATCCTATTGTTTTTGCAACACTATTTTCTGCGCAAATGGCTATTGTGAGCTTTTGCGGGGCTTGTTGTGAGGGTTTATGGGGCGTTTCGTGAGCCTTTACGGGGCTGTTTGTGAGCTGATTCGGGGGGCGTTTGTGAGCCTTTTCGGGGGGCATTGTGAGGATTTTTGGGGCGAAATGTGAGTTTTTACGGGCAGTATTGTGAGCTTTTTTGGGGACTTGAAATGGCGAAGTGATCCTGTAGATTGGTCTCATCTTTCTACCGGAGATTTCGATGAAAACCCCTCTCGCCTTTCGTGCTGAAGACCTCGTTCCGAAGCAACTTCCTGCCACCGTTCCCGTTGCCATGACGCAAGTCGTTCCCGGATTATCGGACGGCTGTTTTTCCGGTGTCCTGACCAACGCAGAATACCATTCCGTGCCGGACTACTTGTCGACCTCGCAAATCAAGCCTTTGCTGCGCTCTCCGGCACACCTAAAGGCCTATCTGGATAATCGCGACGATGATTCCGGGGCACCCAATCTGGGCAGCGCCGCCCATGCGGCCATTCTCGAACCGGCGGTCTTTGCTCAAGACTATGTGGTCTATCGTGGCCGCCGCTCCGGAAAAGAATGGGAGTCCTTCAAAGAAGCCAATCCCGGCAAAAAGATTCTTAACGAAACGGAAATGACGGCCATTGCCGGTATGCGTGAAGCGGTCCTGTCGTTCTCCGATTACCCTTTGGATAAAGCCATCGAGATCGGCGAAGTAGAAAAGTCGATCTTTTGGCAAGACCCGGAAACCGGCATCAAATGCCGGATGCGCGCGGATCTCTGGACGCCCTATGCCATGTTCGACCTTAAAACCATCGACGATGCGCGTCCGGATAACATTGCCCGCCAGGTCTTGCGCATGGATTACGACTTGCAGTCGGCCATGTACTCCGAAGGAAGTCGCCATTTTTCCGGGAACACCCTGCCGTTTATTTTTGTTTTTGTCGAAATCAAGCCGCCGCATGGTGTTTGGGTCTATCCGGTTGGGCAATCCATTATCGATAACGGGCTCAACAAGATGCGGGCTGGTTTGCAAGCCTACAAGCGCTTGATCGAGACGCAGGACTGGCACGGGTACCGGAATGCCATTACCACGCTCGAATTACCGCGCTGGGCGGCCAATCGCAACGGCAGCAGCAAAGATTCTGTGGTTTACGACGATGCCGAGTCCGGTTACTTTTGAGCAATGTGCTGCGATCTATCACCGTGATGGCCATGCGCTGGTCAGCGCCGTCGCGGGGTCGGGTAAATCCACGACCTTGATCGAGCGCATCGCCTATCTTCTGGCGCATGGCGCCGACGCTCGTCGCATTCTTGTCCTGATGTTCAACAAGAGCGCCCGCGATGATTTTGCGGCGCGTCTGGAGCGCCGCTTGCCGGCGGTCGCCCGCCCGGCGGTTTCGACCTTCCATTCGTTCGGGATGCGCCTTTGTAATTCCCTGGTGCATTCCGGAATCCTGCCGTCTGCAAAACTTCTGGCCACTCCGCGCGAATGCATTCGTTTCACTCAGGGCATCCTGACTACGTTCAATGCCGGCCGTCCGGATACTGCGACTTTGGCGTCAGGCGACGAGAGCTTGCTGGAATATCTGGATATCTTCGATCTGCTCAAAGGATCGCTTTATGTCGTCGGAGACCCGCCCCCCGCGCTCCCTATCGGCAATAACGACGTATTGGCTTTTTTTCCGGTTTTTGAGCAGCACAGAAAAGCCTCCGGGGTTCGCTTTTTTGCTGATCTGATTTCCGATCCGGTGGCGGCGGCTATTGCTTCATCGGATGTCGCGTCATTTATCGCTAACCGCTACGACCACATCATTGTGGATGAATTCCAGGACATCAATGAAGCGCAAATCCGCATGCTGTCTTTCTTGGCAGGGGATCGTGCTCAAGTGATGGCGGTGGGCGATGACGACCAGACCATTTACGGATGGCGCGGTGCTAATCCTGACTATATGACCCATCTGTTCGCAGAGCGATTTCCCGGCGTGACGACCTATACCATCGGGACATCGTTTCGCTATGGACAGGCCGTGGCTTTGATGGCCGATCATGTCATCTCGAACAACTCCTTGCGTACCGACAAGCGATGTCTGTCGGCAGAAAATACCTATACGGTACCCCATGTTCGCTTGCATCAATCCGGTTGCGGCCAGCCGGTTGTTGAGGAGCTTTTGCGCTGGCAGCACGCGGGGCGCTTGTTGTCCGAAGCGGCCATTCTTGTCCGGCACTACGCGAATGCGTTGCCCGTGGAAATCGCTTTGCACAAAGCGGCCATCCCCTATCGTATGGTCGGCTCGGCCGCGTTTGTGGATCGTACCGAGGTGGTTGCCTTGCGCGGTTTTTTGCAGCTTGCTTGTGGTGGCCTGGGGCGGCTTTCGCCGGACGGTTCGATTGAGCAAACACTGAGCGCCATGTTCGTCACGCCGCCCCTGTTTTTGCGGCAAGAATTGGCTTGCGAACTGATTGAGTCCGTCAAATATCAAGCTGATGACGCGATTGGTGTCATCTCTTCTCGCCTGTCGGCAGAAACCCGCGTTAAGCCGTTTCAAAAGCGTGGCTGGGAGGAATGTATGGCCAACTGGCTTTGGTGCTCCAAACAGCGCGCTGACTCGCCTGCCGGGGCTTTTCTTGACAGTGTCTACGTTCGCTTCAAGCTGTTTGCACATCTTGCCCGTAACAACCCACGAATCGATGTCGCCAATGAGAAAGTTCGCCTGCTGCGGCAATTGGTCGAGGTGGCTTTTGCGGGCAAACACTCCTGTCAAAGTTTTCTGAGTTTTCTGGATGAGTTGTCTCGCTCGATGACCAACCCGGCGCAGACGACCGAATCGGTGTTGATCACCAGCGTTCATCGTTCCAAGGGCATGGAATGGCCAATGGTCATTCTCCCAGATCTGAGTGACGGCCAGTTCCCGTACTGCACGCTAAATTCCACAACCGACGAGGTGGAAGATGAGCGGCGGCTTTTTTATGTGGCGATGACACGTGCGCGGCACGAGTTGGTTTTGGTGGCGCCTTTTGATCCGCAACTGGTTCGTTGGAGTCTTGACCATTGTCACGGACACCCTGATTTACGCCAGATCAAAGCCTCTCGTTTCTTGTACGAAGCCAATATCGACAAGGCGCTGCAGCTGGCAACGAAAAGTTCCTCGGAAATAACCCCGCGAAAAGCTGTTTCAATTGAGCGAGAAAATAGCGAATTTGCGGTGTAATGGCGCTTGCAACTCATTTCTTTGTTAGTAGATTGTTCTTACGGAATAACGGATCGACGGAAAAAATGGTCACTTTGGCAAAAAAATTTCAGATGGAACCGGTGGAGTGGTTATTCCGTGATGCCGATTGCGAGAAGGCCGCTTTGCAGGAGGCGCTGTTTGCCTTCGGCGACGATCTTCTTACTTTTCGTCTGCTCGGTTCCGATCATTGGGAATTGGTCGATGCACAAGGTTCCGGTCGTTTGACCGGTGAGTTTGGCCGATCCGGTAAATCCTTTCCGGCCAACGCCTCCGTGCTGTTGTCTGTCGTGATCTTGCGTTGGGCGATGCGTTTTCCGGACGATGTTATCCTCTGCTTCCCTGACGGGCTGCGTCTCCGTCATTACGACGTTTCTGCTGAAAATGTGGCCATGCGCCATCGGAATACTGATTTTGCTGCCGTCGAGGCTATCGTGTTAAAGGCCGGCGTTGGCCGGATCGCTGATTTGTCGAAACATTGTAAAAAAACTTATCCACAGAATCTGTTTATAACTTAGCTGTTTTTTGTGGATAAGCCCTCTAAGCCATTCTCTATATTCACAACTTTTTGAGTGCTGATATTTTGAGCAATTGCCAACCCACCACCGGACCTATCCAAAGCTGGATTAGGAACATGCTCCTGTCCAAAGATGATCGTGCGATTTCCGATTACATCAAAAGCGCAGGACCTAAAGAGATCGATTCCACGCGGCGGTTGCTGCGAAATCTGGTGGAGATGCAGGTCATCAAAATCGGACGAAGTGATTATCTGACGCAGTTGTTTGCAATTCCTGTCCGGATTGTTGTCGAGGATGCGCGAGACTTCCCCAATATTCAGAATCTCAATGTATCGGCGTTAATGCGAAGCATGGTTCGAACCAATGTGATCTCCGGCAAGGATTGCATTGTTTTGTTGAACGGGTTGGCTCCCCATGAATTCATTGAAACCACGACGCCTTCGGCGCTCTATGACATGGCGCGCTCGATGTTCATGGCTTCGACTTCGTGTAGCGAGATGAATTCCCGTCATTTTTCCTTGAGTAATGACCAGATCAATGCCGTTAATTTGCCCGACGGGCGCTTAGCGGTTCAATTGTTCCTGATCGGGTTGCAACGTTGGAAACGCGGTGGCGCCCCGGCGCCTGTGCTGAGTAACAACGCGGCCACTTTTGGACTCTGGAAAAAGCATGCTCAAGAAATTATTGGCTTTAGTGCATTGACTCCTGGCCATAACTCTCCGCAGATAGAAATCGGTAATGCAGCCCCCTTGTTTCAGGCTTTTGCTGATGGCCATTTGGGGATGATGGAGTATGTGTTGCAGCAGACGTGCGAGAGCATGCGGAACGACGGAGTTACGGACTACGCAGCTTTCTTTCGCTTGGGTTTTGCTTTGGCGTCGCCAACTTCGTTTGTTTTAACGGTCAATCTTCACGAGGATTGTGTGCCCGCCCCCACCCATATCTATGAAATGGTTTTGTGCGAGCGATTGGGGGATTCTGTAACGGACGCCTTGGGGCGGCTAAAGGATCTGTTTTCTTCTTGCGGTGTTGTGGTTAGGCAATCGGGTGTGCCGGCGTTGAATTGATAATCAACAACGTGAAAGGGGACCGAAGCATGTTTGCTTTGACATCCTCTCCCACCTCACCCTGACGGGCGCCGCCGAAGGCGGGAATACCGAAGTGTTCTAATGCAGCCTGAACTGCATCAAAAGCGTCTCCGTCTTCTGGTTCGTAGTCCGGGGCTACTCGTACAACGATTTCTTTCTGTGACATTTGTTTCTCCTTGAGAAAATCGCGGAGCTTCCCCAAGACGGGAAAGCGTACCCGCTTGGGCCTACAAATTTCCGCCGAAGCGGTTGTGGAATGCTGGTTAAGTCCAGCGACTCTGGCGTCCAGAACGGACACGGCAGAAAATGTATTGCGCTGCGGCCTGTT
>CAZZDF010000091.1:0-6773 GCA_964652915.1 uncultured Propionivibrio sp.
GGCGAGTCGACGGCCGTAGGGCTGCGCAGCGGTTATTTCATGGCCTTGTCGCACCACTATCGCAATGATTTCAATGGCCGTTATCTGGTGACCGAGATTCATCACCGTGGTTCGCAGGCCGGGGTATTGCTGGCTGGGCTGAAGACCCCGTTTGCCAGCGGCGAACGCGGCACGAACTATTCGAACGATTTCGTCGCCATTCCTGCCGCGACGCAGTTCCGGGCCGAATTGGTGACGCCGAAACCGCGTATCGCCGGAACGCTGAATGCCAGTGTCGATTCCGAAGGCAGCGGGCTATATGCCGAACTTGACGAGTTTGGTCAGTACAAGATTCAGTTGCCATTTGATCTCACCGACAAAGATCCGAACAAGGGCTCGGCTTGGGTGCGCATGGCAACGCCGTATTCGGGCAGCGATCATGGCATGCATTTTCCGCTGCACAAGAACGCCGAAGTGCTGCTCTCTTTTGTCGATGGCGATCCGGATCAGCCGGTGATCATCGGTGCCGTTCCCAATTCTGAAAACCGCAGCGTGGTCAATAATACCAACCCGGCGATCAATCAGATTTTGACCAAGTCTGGCAACCAGTTGCGTATGAACGATACCAAGGGTAGCCCGGGAATTGTCCTGTTTTCGCCGTCGGCGAAGGGGACCATTATCATTGGTTCAAAGAGTTAAGCCGTACCCGAGGCTTTCAGCCAGCCGATGTTATTTACGGAGAAATGACATGCTAGACCTGAGTGAGAACAATTTCCGGCAAGGAGAGCGCGATGTCTGATTCCGGTCTTCAATTCTTTTCGATGGGCAGCGTCGAATCGATGTATGTCGGCAGTACCTACGAAATCAAGGTCGGTTCGGTCAATGAAATCATGGTCGGTAGCGAAGCGAAAATCAACGCGGCGGTCAGCAATACCCTTTCGCTTGAAGCGGAACTTGCCATGAAGTGCGGCCGTAGCGTTGAATGGAGCAATATTGGCGGCTACAAGATCGAACACGGCGAAGTCTTTGAACTCAAGGATGAGTCTTCGCAGTTCGCCACGAATGAACTCAAATTTCAGGCGGCGCGAACCTTGCCGGCGCAGGGCGCGGGCGTTCCGCTTGATGCCATCAAGTCAACCATCAAAAAGGCACTACTGGCGGTTGCTGCGGTCAATGTGGCCATCGCGACCGCGGAGGCGGTCGCGCTGGGCACGAATTCCTTGGGTGAAACCGAAAATCGTCCGAATGAAGAAGGTGTCGAGCAGGACGATTGGGAGGCTGGATCCGTCGGTCTGGCCTCATCCGCAGTGAGCGCTGCTGCATCGCTTATTGCCTACGGGGTGCTCAAGCACGCCATCGAAGGCTTGATGGAGGCTTATAAGCTGTTGCCGGCGGTCAGTACGATGACGATGACCGCGACGGGAATCAAGCAGCAGACAAATTTTACGGCCACCGGCAACCAGATCGATATGGCCGCAACTGGGGTGACCATCAAGTCCGGCCCCGGAACAGTCGGTTTGGCCGGTACCGGTGAACTGGCTTCTTTGGAAGTTCAGGCGCTTGGTAATGCCATCCTTAAAGGGGATTTGTCAGCAACGGTGAGCAGCCCTGCTGACGTGAAGGTTGGTCAGGTGGCCGCCAATGTCCTGACTAGTGGTCTTTCGGCTACGTCTGCTGATGTGGTCGTGAAGAATACCGATGCCAGCAAGCTGTCGCTAATGCCGGCGAGCGCCAAAATCACCTCGGCGGACGTTAGCATGATGGCGGGGACCAATGGTTTTAGTGCTAATCCCGGAGCAACAAAGATGACGTGGGGGGTGTCTCAGGTTCTGGCTGATGGACAAGGCCTCCTGATGAGTGCCGGGCCGGCATCGAGCATGGCTATTTTCTCGTCGGTCATTTTGATCGATGTTCCATTGGTCAAAATGGGGTAATCGCGTACGGCATGAAAATCCTTACTCCTGACCTCGTCGACGTGCTTTTCCGGCTGTTCAAGCCGGACGCGTCCGGGCGCTTGTCGTTGGGTGTCCTCAAGGTGTTTCCTTTGGCGGTCAAGGAGCCGGAACGTGCCGAGCCCTTGCCGGCCGTCTGGCCGCTGGTCACGGCGGCTTTGGGCAAGGAGCCGCTCGATGCCGGCCTGCCCAAGGCGCGCGGCGAGTTTCTCGCTTACGGCTCGGCTTACAAGTCGCCTTCGTTGAGCAGCCAGCCGCTGCTGGTCGAAATTTCGGTGGGGGCGGTGAACAAACGGCTGGCCGTGTTCGGCGATCGCCAGTTCAATGCGCTGGGCGGAGTTTCTCCGCCCAAAGCGTTCTCCAGCATGCCGATTACCCCGCAAAACGCCTTTGGCGGCGAGGGGGTTGCCGATAATCCAGCCGGCAAAGGAGGCAGTGAAATTCCTGCCGATTCGGCCACTGGTGCAAGCGCCTGTTGGCCCTTGCCGAACATCGAAAACCCCGATCATTTGCTTATCCAGCGCGGCGAGCGTGTGCCGCCGGCCGGATTTTGGGCGCTTGCGCCGGATGCTCCGGACAGAGCCAAGCTTCTCGGGCGTTTTGACAAGGCTTGGGAAAAGACCCGCTGGCCGCATCTGCCGCTCGATACCGCGCCCGATTATTTTCAGGCGGCGCCGGTCGATCAACGTTTGCCGGGGTATTGGCGTGGCGACGAGAAAATTGTTTTGCGCAATATGCACCCGCATGTCGAACGGGTTGAGTCGGCCTTGCCCGGATTACGGGCGCGCTGCTTCATTTACCGTGCCGGCGGCGATGGGGAGAAGGATTTTTTTGAAGTGCCGGCGCATGCAGAAACGGTGTGGCTGTTCCCCGACCACGATTGCGGCTTGATCCTCTTTCGGGCTGTGGCGCCGGTCAATGATGAAGATGGCGACGATGTGGCGCATGTGTTCATCGAGTTGGAGTCTTTGAGCGCCCAGCCTTTGCCGCAGACCCATTACTGGCAGCTTTTTCAGGAGAAGATCGGGCTGGTTAAGCCTGCCAAGGCAGAGCCGGTGGCGGAAGCGGTCGCTCCAGCCGTCGCAGCCCCGGCAGCAGCAGCTCCAAGCGCGGCGCCGGCCGCCGATGCGGCGCTCGATGCCTTGGCCAAATCGCCGGCCATTGCCGAAATCGAGAAAATGACCGCCGAGGTCGAGGCCCAGGTGAAGGCGCTGATGGCGCAGCATGGGCTGACTCCGGCTGATCTCGAAAAACACATGCCGCAAGCGGCTGCCAGCAAGGCGCCGATGCCGGTGCCGGAAATTCAGAAGGCCGTGGCTGACGTCGAAGCGCAGGTCAATGAGCTGATGGCCAGGCACGGTATTACGCCGGCCGATCTGGAGCGCTATGCGGCGCCGCCGCTCGCCCGGCCGCCGGTGGAGGGAGAAGAGTTGGGGCGGCTGATTGCCGAGGCCGAGCAGCAGACCCAGGCATTGATCGCGCGCAGCGGCATGTCGATGGAGCAAATGTCTACGGCTTTGGCCGGTAATCCTGAGCTGGCGGCGGTGGTCAAGGATTTCATGGCTACTGGCGCCAAGGGTGTGCCGCTCGACTTCTCGGCGCTGTTTGCGCAGATTGCCGCGCTGGCACCGAACATCCAATTGCCTCCAGTGCTTGCCGAGCCGCCGCCCGTCGAGCCGGCCCCGCCCGTCGAAGCGGCTCCTGAGCGTCTGGATCGTCAGGGGGTAATAGCGCGCCACGCGGCGGGGCAAAGTATGGCCGGATGTGAGCTTTCCGCCGTCGACCTTTCCGGGCTTGATTTGAGCGGTGCAGACTTTTCCGGCGCTTTGCTTGCCGGCGCGTCATTTGCTGGCAGTCGCTTGATCGGGGCGAAATTTGCCGATGCTCTATTGCAAAAAGCTGATTTCAGCGCCGCGACGCTCGATGGTGCCTCGCTGGTGGGCGCCAGTGCTGACGGGGCCAAGTTTGTCGGCAGTCGCTTGCAGAAGGTCGATGCCAGCAGTGGTGATTTTTCCGGCGGCGATTTTTCGGGCGCCGATTTGAGTGGAGCGATGCTGGCCGGTACGGTCTTTGCGGGTTCGCGCATGGCTGGCCTGCAAGCCAAGGCCTGTGTTGCGGATAAGGCCAGCTTTGAAGATTGCGACTTGTCCGGCGCCGTGTTCAGCGAGTCACGCTGTGCGGGTACGCGTTTTAATGGCGCCGCTTTGCAGCAGGCCAGCTTTGCCGGAACCAGTGCGGAAAAGGCCGAATTCTTTGGCGTCAATGCCGCGCAGGCCAGTTTTGCCGGGGCTAATCTGGGCGCGAGTCGGGCCAATGCGACTTCTCAATTTGCCGAGGCCGATTTTCGTGGCGCCAGTCTGCAAGCAGCCAATTGGGGGGGGGCGCTGCTCTGCCGGGCGGTGCTCAGCGAGGCGCAGCTTGATAAGGCCGATTTGTCGCGAGCTCAACTGGAGCAGGCGAGTTTGCTGCGCGCTTCGGCCAAGGAAACGCGTTTTGACAAGGCCAGTCTCGATGGCGCGGACCTGAGTGGAATCAATCTATTCAACGGTTCCTTGCGTCTGGCCAAGCTGGGTTCCGCGCGGTTGCAGATGGCTAATCTTTACGGGGTGAATTTTTACGGTGCCGAGCCGAGCGCGACCAGTGTTCTCGGGTCGAATATCGACAAGACCTTGCTCAGCGCGAAATGAAAGGCCGACGATGACCCAGAACTTAGCCCAATGCCGTGTAAGCCTCATGTATAGCCGATCTTCAGTGCGATTGGCGTACAAGGCAATGAATGCGCCACTCTTCACGGGTGGTCTGTGGGGATCGCCATTGCACGCCCGTTTCAGCCTTGCTTGTGTTATTTGTTGATCATGGATGCCAACGCCTTACAACAACTGTTGAGCACCAGAACCTTGCTTAAGGGCGATTTGAGCGGGGCGGTTCTGGCCGGGCAGGATTTGTCGGAGTGCCGTCTGGAAGACTGCGATTTGGGTGGGGGCGATCTGACGGGCGCCTGTTTGAAAGGCGCTCATTTTGTTCGCTGCAGTTTGCGTGGCGCCCGGCTTGATGGCCTGATGGCCACGCGAACCGACTTTACCGGGGTGGATTTCACCGGAGCGTCGGCGATCAAGGCGGATTTTGCCAAGAGCTTTTTCCAGGCCTGCGATTTCTCCAGTGCTGATTTTTCGGGCGCGTCTTTGCTGCGCGCCGATTGCACCGAGTGCCGGTTTGCCGGAACCCGTCTGCAGAATGCCGATTTAACTCGCTGGTCGGTACGTGCGACCGATCTGAAAACGGTGGTGTTTGCCAACAACCGGATGGAGATGACTTATTTGGCCAATTCTGACCTGAGTGGCCAGCGTTTTCCTGGTTGCGATCTGGCCTTGACCCTGTTTCTCGGTTGCCAGTTACAACAGGCCGACTTTACCGGGCTTAAGCTGGATCGAACCCGCTTTGTCGATGCGCAGCTCGATGGTGCTGCACTGACCGGCGTCTCCGGGCAATACGTGGCCTTGATGGGCGCCAGTTTGAAGAGGGCTGATTTGCGCAATGCCAGTTTCGAGTTTTCCGATGCCAGCGAGGCAATTTTTGTCGAAGCCCAGTGCAAAGGGATTCGTTTCGAGAAATCCCGTCTGGTGGGTGCCGATTGTCGCCAATCCTCCTGGGTGAGTGCGGTATTGAATTACACCGATTGTTCGCATGCGCAGTTTGACGGCGCCGATTTTATGGACGCTGATTTTTCCCTCGCCAATCTGCATTCGATCAGCGACACCGGGACGCAATGGTCCGGGGCGCGTCTGGACAGTGTGCGGCGAACCGACGAGGCGCTGGCCAGAGCCGAGAACTGGAAGCCTGCGGTATGAGCGATCGCCGTTTTGAAAGGAGCATGTGAAATGCCAAGTAGTGTTTTGACATTGACCCGGCCGGGAGCGGGAAATACCCCGCAGTTGATGTTGGCGACGGTGAGTGGGCGCGCCGAAAACTGGTTTTTTGTCGATGGCGTCGAAAATTGTGAGCGTTGTTTGCGTGCCGAGAGCTGCCTGCTGGAGCCGGAAATTGGCGATACCGTCTTGTTGTGCGTTGGCGGTTCCGGAACCGCGTCGTACATCCTTTCGATTCTCTCGCGGATGAGCTCGGCGGGCAGCACACTGGCCCTGCCCGGCGGGAGCTCGATTGTTACCGAGGACGGGCATTTGCGGGTGGCTGCGCGCAGCGTTGAGCTGGCGGGAGAGCAGCAGTTGGCCCTGAGTGCGCCACATCTGGAGGTGAGCGCCGTGAGTGGCGATATGCGCTTCCATCGCCTTTCCGGCTTGATGGAGATGTTCGATGCCAAAGTGGGCGCCGTGAGCCTCGTTGCGAGTACCTTGAATTCGACCGTTGGCCGGCTGTTTCAAAAAGCCCGCGACTGTTTCCGCTGGACCGAGAATCTCGACGAAACGCGCGCCGGTCGCATGCGTCAGAAGGTCGATGGGCGCTATCACCTGCAGTCGGAACATGCAGCAATTCTTGCCGACGGTCTGGTCAAGATCGATGGCGAGAAAATCGATCTGGGCTGAGTGCATTGACGAAATATGGGCCGCCAGCGCAGAGCAAAGGGGCAAAGAAAGCACAGAGAAATCGCTTTATTGTTTAAGCTTTTCTTTGCGTGACCTTTGCTCCTTTGCCCCGCGCTGGCGACTCCGGGCTATCGGTAGGGCTCCCTGTTGGCGGTTCGTCAACAGGGAGTAGGGCGTAAGGAATTGTTAAGGGGATTGATCATGTTTGCAGTGACGATAGCGGCCGGCCAGTGTATGGCTTTTCCCGATGTTTGCCAGACCCCCGCGCCACCGTCGCCATCGCCGGTGCCGATTCCCTATC
>CAZZDF010000092.1:0-6724 GCA_964652915.1 uncultured Propionivibrio sp.
ATGGAGGACCTCACGTGTCTGGTGAAAACGCTAATAATAACATGCGCAGGAAAGCTGGTATCCTGTTCGGCTGATTAAAATGGGTCGAGATGCGCCACGCCGCCCCACAATTCGACCACCCAACGATCCTTATCGAACAACACCCAGTTAACTCCGCCATTGGGAATCGGGTGTTCACGCCGAGCCCCGAGCGGCAAACCATAAGCCTTTCGATAGATCACATCCAGAACCTGACCGTGCGTCACGACGGCCAAGACCTCCCCCGGATGCCTGCGCAACAAGTCTTCGATACAAACCACCACCCGCTGCTCATGCGCCCGCCGGCTTTCGCCGCCACCCGGTGTAACGTAGTCCGGATCACGACTCACTATCGCGCGCGCATCGTCTTCGTAGCGAACGGCGATTTCCGAAAAGGTCAGCCCTTCGCAGCGGCCAAAGCAGCGCTCGCGCAATGCTTGCAAAGGAATAACCGGAAGATTCAAGGCTTGCGCAATCGGCGCCGCAGTTTGTAGCGCCCTCTGCAGATCGCTGCTGTAGATGGCCGCAAGCTCGCGGCCTGCAAAGTAGCGCCCGACCGCCTGCGCCTGCGCCTCGCCCAAGGCATTGAGCGGCTGATCAATATGCCCCTGCATCCGCTGCGCAACATTCCAGTCCGTCTCACCATGACGGACAAAACAAATACGTGTTGGCTGACCCATATAACCGCCAATAAATGCCCCCGATAGTTGCCAAACTCCACTGCAATTGCCATCGCAGTGCCGAATTCGGCAAACACGTTCCATGCGATAATCACCCGCCCGTTTTTTCAACGTCGCGGCCGCTACGCCGCCCGTCGCCCCGACTCAGCTCTCTACAAGGATTATCACGTGAACGCCCTGCTCAAGCTATCGCGCCTGATCGACTCGATGACCGAAAGCATCGGCCAGGCGGCCCGCTGGCTCGTCCTGATTGTCGTGCTGATCAGCGCCGGTAACGCGGTGATGCGCTACACCATCAACTACAGTTCGAACGCCTTCCTTGAAATCCAATGGTACCTGTTCGGCCTGATCTTCATGTCGTGCGCCGCATATACTCTGCTACGCAACGAACACGTTCGTATTGATCTGATTTCCAGCCGCTTCTCCAAACGCGGGCAAGCATGGATCGATATATGGGGCATTCTTGTCTTCCTGCTGCCCATGGCCGTTGGCGTCATGGTGCTCTCCTGGCCTGTTTTCACTCATGCGCTTCAATCGAACGAGATGTCCAACAGCGCCGGTGGCCTGATCGTCTGGCCGGCTCGCCTGATGATTCCGTGTGGATTCTTGCTGCTCATTATTCAGGCCCTCTCCGAACTCATTAAAAGAATTGGCTTCCTCAAAGGACTTTGCCCCGATCCGAACGAAAAACGCCATGCCCCGAGCGCCGAAGAGGAACTCGCGCTGGCCATCAAGAAAGAGCAAGCGCAATGACCGAGTTTCTCGTCGCCAACATGGCGCCAATCATGTTTGTTTCGATGATTGCCTTCCTGCTCGCCGGCTTTCCCGTCGCTTTTTCGCTCGCGGCCAACGGCATCATTTTCGGACTGATCGGCATCGAACTCGGCCTGCTTGGCCCACAACTCTTTCAAGCTTTGCCGGACCGAATCTTCAGCGTGATGGCGAACGAAACACTGCTGGCCGTGCCGTTCTTTACCTTCATGGGACTGATTCTCGAACGTTCCGGGATGGCCGAAGACCTGCTCGACACCATCGGCCAGTTGTTCGGCCCGATTCGCGGCGGACTAGCCTACGCCGTCATTTTTGTTGGCGCCTTGCTTGCCGCAACCACCGGCGTCGTCGCCGCCTCGGTCATTTCGATGGGCCTCATCTCACTGCCAATCATGCTGCGTTACGGCTACGACAAGCGCCTGGCCAGTGGCGTCATCGCCGCTTCCGGAACGCTCGCGCAAATCATCCCGCCCTCGCTGGTGCTCATCGTTATGGCTGACCAATTGGGCAAATCGGTCGGCGACATGTACGCCGGCGCCTTCATTCCGGGGTTTGTCCTGACCGGCCTGTATGTAGGCTACGTATTCCTCGTCTCAATCTTCAAACCGCACTGGGCGCCGGCACTCCCACCGACCGCCCGGGCCCTGCGCGGCGCACAGCTGGCATTGCGCGTCCTGACCACCCTGATCCCGCCGCTGCTGCTCATCTTTCTTGTTCTGGGAACAATTTTCCTGGGCATTGCCACCCCGACCGAAGGCGGCGCCATGGGCGCGACCGGCGCCTTGATCATGGCTATCGTGCGTAAACGCCTGAACTGGCAGCTGCTCAAGCAGGCGATGGACAGCACGGCAAAGCTGACCACCTTTGTCGTATTCATCCTGATCGGCGCACGCATTTTCTCGCTTACCTTTTACGGCGTCGATGGCCACCGCTGGGTGGAACACCTGCTTGGCGACCTGCCCGGAGGGCAGATCGGCTTTTTGATCGTGGTCAACACGCTGATTTTTATCCTGGCCTTCTTTCTCGATTTTTTCGAGCTGGCATTCATCATCGTGCCACTACTCGGGCCGGTTGCCGAAAAGCTCGGCATCGACCTGATCTGGTTCGGCGTCTTGCTCGGCGTCAACATGCAGACCTCGTTCATGCATCCCCCCTTCGGTTTCGCGCTTTTCTTCCTGCGCTCGGTGGCCCCGTCGTCAGTCAAGACCAGCGACATCTACTGGGGCGCCATTCCCTTTGTGGTAATCCAGATCATCATGATCGGGCTGGTCATTCTGTTCCCGCAAATGGTCACCATCAGCCTCGACAAAGGCAGCGAGATCGATGTCAACTCGGTACAGATAGAGATACCAGCTTACGAATACGACGACGCGCAACCGCTGTCCGGTTATGAAGCCCCTGCCGAAACAACTACGCCGACCAATTAAAACGGGGGCAAACGCCCCCGTTGGTCGTTCTCTGCCTACTGGCTGCTAACTCTTGCGACTGAACATGAAGTTGGCGTAAGAACCTTCAGCGACACGGAACCACGAATTCTGCTCGTCGGTAAACTGTTTGTAGTCGCTGTATATCTTTTTGAAATCCGGATTTTTTGCCGAAATCTCGGCATAAAGCTCCATCGCCGCCTTGTAGCACACCTCCATGACTTCCTTCGGGAAAGGTCTGAGCTGCGTACCGGAAGCGATCAACTGCTTGAGCGCAAGCGGATTTTTGGCATCGTAGCGCGCCTGCATTTCGGTGTGCGCGTCGGCACACGCGGCTCGCACCACGGCCTGGTACTCCTTGGGCAATTCCGCCCATTTCTTGGCGTTGATGTAAATTGAAATTTGCGGACCACCTTCCCACCAACCGGGATAGTAGTAGTACTTGGCGACCTTGTTGAACCCGAGCTTCTGGTCGTCGTAAGGACCGACCCATTCCGCCGCGTCGATCGTGCCTTTTTCCAGCGAAGGATAGATATCCGAACCAACGATCTGTTGCGGCACCACGCCAACCTTGGTCAGTACCGCGCCGGCCAGGCCGGCAATGCGCATCTTCAGCCCCTTCAGGTCGGCGGCCGTCTTGATTTCCTTACGGAACCAGCCCCCCATCTGAACCCCGGTATTGCCGCAGGGAATGGCCACGATATTGGACTTGGCAAAAAACTCGCCCATCAGCTTGCTACCGTTTCCGACGCGATACCAGGCATCGGTCTGGCGATTGTTCATGCCAAAGGGAATGGCCGTATCGATGCAGTAGGTGGGATCTTTCCCGTAGTAGTAGTAGGAACAGGTTTGCCCCATCTCCACAGTGTTATCCCTGACCGCATCATGAACAGCGGGACCGGGAACGATCTCTCCGGCCGCAAACAGCTGGATCTGGAACTTGCCGCCGGTCATTTCGGCGATCCGCTTGGTCAGGAACTCACCCGTGCCGTACAAGGTATCCAGACTCTTGGGAAAACTCGAAGCCATGCGCCATTTGATACTCGGCGCGTTTTGCGCAATCGCCGGCAAGGCTACCGTACCGGCTGCCAGACCCACCCCGGCACGCTTCAAAAACGAACGTCTTTCCATGACTATTTCTCCGTATATTGAATGCAGACCCGCCGGCGGAAAACAGCCCGCCCGGCGAATCAGTTCCCCGCCACTTTCATCTGCTCCACAAGTATCGATCCGACCTGTTTTGAACCACGGACCAGCACGTCGTTCCCGACCGCAGCAATATTGCGGAACATGTCACGCAAGTTGCCGGCGATTGTCACCTCCTCCACCGGATGAACGATCTCGCCATTTTCAACCCAATAGCCGGCGGCACCGCGCGAATAATCGCCTGTGACGTAATTGATTCCCTGCCCGAGCAATTCGGTCACCAGCAAACCGCGCCCCATTTTCCGAATCAAGCCGCGGAAGTCGTGCTTGCCCGGATGCACGATCAGATTGTGGCATCCGCCAGCGTTGCCGGTCGTCTGCATCCCCAGTTTGCGGGCCGTATAGGCATTCAGAAAATAGCCCTGCAACACCCCATCGACAACCACTTCACGATCCTGCGTGGCGACGCCATCGCTATCGAAAAAGCCGCTGGCAAAACCGCCGCGCAGATGCGGGCGTTCACTGATCTGAACCCGCTTGGAAAAAACCCGCTTGCCCAGACTATCGACCAGAAACGAGGTTTTGCGATAAAGACTGCCACCGCTGGCCGAGTGAACGAAGTTCCCGATCAGCGAGGAAGCCAGCGGCGCTTCAAACAGCACCGGGAAATTTCCCGTCTTGATCTTACGCGCCCCGAGCCGGGACAGCGCGCGCCGAGCCGCATAATCGCCAATTGCCTCAGGGGAGGCGATATTTCTGGCGTCCCGCGCGGTCGAATACCAGTCATCGCGCTGCATGGCCTCATCCTTGCCGGCTATGACCGAGCATGACAGATAATGCCGTGAAGTCGGATACCCCCCCACGAAACCAAGGCTGTTGGCCGAAATGAACTGCCCCTCCTGAATAGCCACCGTCGCGCCTTCGGAATTCGTAATCTGCGGACTGACTGCAAAAGCCGATTGTTCGCAACGACGCGCCAGATCGATCGCCTCATCGACCGAAATAAGCCAGGGATGATAGAGATCCAGATCGGCAAAACCTTGCTTGCGCGTTGCCAGCAACGAAGCCTCCGGCAGCCCGGCACAGGGGTCAGGCGCGGTAAAGCGGGCAATATTGAGTGCTGCTCCGACCGTTTCACGCAAAGCTTCTGGCGAAAAATCCGACGTACTGGCATGCCCCTTCTGCAACCCAAGATAAACCGTCACCCCGATGCCCTTGTCACGGCTGTATTCGATCGTCTCGACATCGCCGCAACGTACGCTAACCGATTGACCAAACCCTTCTGAAACATCGACCTCGCAATCGCTGGCGCCGGATTTTTTGGCATGTTTGAGCACATCATCGGCAAACTGCTGCAAAAGCGCCAGAGAGTGGCTAAATCGCGATTCGGAGAGTTTGGACACGGGTGTACTCGGCATGGGATAACTACGCTGGGGTTGAAAGCCGCTATCATAGCAGCTCCCTGCGACTCCCCCGCTACGGCAAACCCGCCCCATCGCCAACTTGAACCCCTACGATACTCATGAAGCCAGAACCTACAGAAGAAATCGCGCCGCTTTCCAAAACCCGGCGCAAACAACAAATGGAAGGACTGCAATCGCTCGGAGAAGAGCTCGTCGCGCTGCCTACTGAGCGGCTGAAAAAAATCGACATCCCGGACGATCTGCGCGATGCCGTGCGCGAAGCGCAACGCATGACCAAACATGACGAGGCTAGACGCCGGCAAATGCAGTACATCGGCAAACTGATGCGCAGCGTTGATGCCGAACCCATTGCCGCTGCTCTGGCGCAAGTTCGCGGCGAATCGGCCAGCGAAACAGCCAAGTTGCACCGCCTTGAACGGCTGCGTAACGAGCTTCTAGAAGACGAAAAAACGCTGCATGAGATCGCCACGCTCTACCCGTCGATCGACCTGCAGCACCTGCGCTCGCTACGCCGCTCGGCCATTAAAGAACAGCTACAAAACAAACCACCGCGCAGCTACCGGGCGATTTTTCAGCTGTTGAAGGCGATGGAAGAAGGCGAGGGAGAAAGTCTCGCCAATTTGCCCGATCCGGCGAACGATCACTGAAAAGGCACCCAATCGTTCATCCCCTCGGCGACCGCCGGGAGCCAATTCGTTGAATTCCCTTGATTGCGGTTTTCGCCGGGATGGCAAATCGGCAACGAATCCGCGGACGTCTATTCCGCCTGCTCGATTAGGCAAGCACTAATCCATCACGCTTTCGCGATAGCGACCAACCTCGAAGTTACTGCCGGATTCCTCAAGCTCAACCGGAACCAGCAGATGCAGCCTGCCCCCCTGCTGCAATTCAAGGCTTTCGCGCACATCAAAGCTGGCAAACGGCAGCACTACCCTGACCTCGCCCGTTGGATTGCCTTCGCGCAACAAAATACCGGGAATTGCGCCGGCCGCCGAGAACCCAGCTGTTCGTGGCCGCAACTCAACGCTCTGCGCATGCTTCGACAAAGCCTTGATACCCACGCTGGCACGCCCTTCGGGATCCTTGCTGAACCGCCGGACAACCCCCAACACCCAGTTGTCGCCGCCTTCGGGCTGCATGCAAAGCAGCGCCCCGATCTTCAGCCAATCGCCGATTCCCTGGATACTGGCGCCAAAGCCTCCCTGACTGACGTTTTCAACCACCCAGCTTTCAGCCGCCCGCTCCTTGCCGACCCGCGCCA
>CAZZDF010000093.1:0-6688 GCA_964652915.1 uncultured Propionivibrio sp.
CGCACCCCAAAGAGCCGGCGCAAAACGCCGAAAAAGCCCTCGCCACCCTGCGCGAGAACCTCGGCAAGCTTGGCAACTCGATCTACTGCTGCGAAGCCATTGAGCTGGCCATCGAGCAACCCTGGTTCATCCCGGCCTCGACGCTCAACGCCTTGCGCCGAACTGCCATCGAAGCGCTGGATGCGGCGCGCGCCGCCGCATACCAACGCCCGGCACGCCGCGAACCAAGCCTGCCACCGGCCATCTATCCCGAGGACACACTGGGTTATCTGGGCAACGTCGCCAACAGCAAGGCGCGCGCCTTCTACGAAAAGCATGGCGTTCGCGTCATCGAACCGGCCTATGAATGCCGCGCGGAAAAAGGCGAAGTCTCGCTGATGATCACCAAGCACTGCCTGCGCTACAGCTTCAATCTCTGCCCAAAACAGGTCAAAGGCATCCGTCCAGATCCGATGCTGCTCATCAACGGCGAGGAAAAACTGACGCTACGCTTTGACTGCAAACCCTGCGAAATGCACGTCATCGGAAAACCGAAGAAAGGCCGAAGAAGCTAGCGAAAAAGCTCACCGCAATGTAATCGCGGCCAACTGACCGGGATTCTCCGACCTTAAGCGGTAGTTGGCCTCTATGAGAAGCTGGCATTCAACGTTCAAAGAAAATGGCGTGCCGGAATGTTAGATCTCATTGGTTCGCCTACGGAATATTTGAACCCCAAGCGTTACAACTAACCAAAGAGCCCCCAACGCTGCGAGCAGTAAGCTAACAAGGCCAAGTAGTTGCGCATTTACAAGATGCTTTTTGTGCTCTCGTGGACTCACTGAGACGTGAAAACGAGGATTTGCAGGCAACAGGCTCGATCCGTCCTTGAGGGATTGAACTTCAAGAGAGTAAGTCTTTCCCGGGATACCGGGGAACTGCCCGATTACGCGGCCTACCGACGAACCCCATGATCCACCGCCATGATTTGCAGTGGTGCCTTGAGCGACGATTTGCCCCTCTGAAGAAACAACCCACGTTAGTGCTATTGGCGACGGTATGTCACGGCATTCTGACGACGAACTCAGAACGATGCCGAGTAAACAATTTAGCTCGTTGGATGGCAACTTACGATCAACAACCAGCGAAATCCCGTACTGTGCTTGTAGGTCCACGTTAAAGGCTGGGATTCGTGTTATTCCAGACCGTAGATCAGTAGAAGCCGTAGCTACTGTCCAACGGTATCGACTATAGCTGTAATCAGAGTACCAACCCAAAATGGCCGCAAAAGTAAGGAGACAAAGCGCGGCTGCGTAGTGCTTGCGTAGCTTCGGAGATACAAAGAGATCTAGCGCTTTGAATTGAGTGCGCATTACCAAAAAACGGGCTCCTTATAGGCTTTCAATCATACGGACAGGAGGTTAATGTCTGCTTATGGGATATTCCCGCGAAGGGCAGCAATTAGCCGAATCCTTTCCTATGATGACGCGCGGGTCAAGTACCCGATGCTGTTGGCCAGAAACGATGACAACGCTCGGTCAGGTTCGATGCGATTGGGTGGCCAAATGAGGTGAGATTCCGCAAACTCAGCTTTTCAGGTATCACTCGGCAGCAGCCCTTCCGGCAAACAGCATTCTCAGTAGTGCGGCGGAATCTCTTCGCGCAGGTTACGCGGCTCGGCCGGTTGCGCCACTGCCTGCATTTGCCCGTAAAGCACCCGCAATTGCGCTTGCAGCAACTCGATTTGCTGCTGCTGACGATAGACGGTGTGATTGAGTTCCTCGACCAAATCCTCGGTGAGACTCATCTTGATTTCCAGTTCGGTTAAACGATCGCTCATGGAACACTCTTTCTACAACTGTTTTCAAGCAAATTGAGCCTGATTTAAAACCGACGGACTATAATTTCGCGGTCATCATACAAAGGATCGCGAAATGTCGCTCGTACCGTGCCGCGCATGCCAACATCAGGTCGATACCTCAGCCCTCGCCTGCCCGAAATGCGGCGCGACCGACCCGGCAAAAAAAATCAGCCGACAACAGCGAAACCTGATCTCTTTCATCATTCAACTCGTTTTCTGGCTCTTCGTGCTCGGGTTTGCCGCCACATACACCTGGAACGTCGTAGTCCCGACGGCTAAACAATACCTCGTCAAACCACAAGCCGGACATACTGCCGAGCCCGCCGAATAACCCATCAGCCGGCTTCGTCCGGCTCGGCAGGCGTGGGCGAATCGCTGGCTGCGAGCATTTCGCGGCGAGTTTCCGGCGTTTCGAGGCTAATCCGCCCAAGTTTGCCATCGCGGTAATCCTGCAACAGCACCAGCGAAGCCTTCTCGAAATCTGGCTCACCACCACGCATCAGCAAGGCTCGCCGCCGGGCAACACCTTCGACGACAGCCACCGCGTCGATCCCTTCCACCGAAAAACCATAACGTGCCGAGAGCAGCGCGGGATAACGCGCGAGCAACAAGCCCGCGAGAAAAACCGCCACTTCCTCGTCAACGACCGCGTTGCGCCCGACTGCGTGGCTGGCGGCCAGCATCAAGCCGTCACTCGGATACTCGATTTTCGGCCACATCAGGCCCGGTGTGTCGATGATTGCGTGCCGCACGCTGATCTGATGGATCTGCTGCGACTTGGTCACCGCCGGCTCATCGCCCACCTTGGCGATCTTGCGTTTGACCAAGGCGTTCATCAGCGTCGATTTTCCGACGTTGGGGATGCCCATGATCATCATGCGCAATTGCTTGGTGTTGTCGTTGCGATGCGGCGCCAGGCGCTGGCACAGCGAAGGAATCCGCGCCACCTCGCCCTGATTCTTGCTCGAAATAGCCACGGCTTTGACACCCGGCTGCTGGCTGTAATAGTCGATCCACTGCTTGGTCACCACCGGATCGGCCAGATCGGATTTGTTCAGCACCTTCAGGCACGGGCGCTGACGATGCAGGCGCAACTCCCGAACCATCGGATTGGTGCTTGCCTCCG
The DNA here is from genome assembly GCA_964652915.1 of uncultured Propionivibrio sp. Lineage (GTDB taxonomy): Bacteria > Pseudomonadota > Gammaproteobacteria > Burkholderiales > Rhodocyclaceae > Propionivibrio. The sequence goes on from CAZZDF010000093.1 coordinate 2,964, forward strand.
GCAGGCGTGCATCGACCACTTCGATCACCACATCGACGGCCGCCATCGTTTCGGCCGCTTTCTTGCGCGCCGAAGTCATGTGTCCGGGGAACCACTGAATCGCCATAAAGTGCCAGATACCGTAAAAAAGGCCGCCATTATCCCATTTGTTCGGCCGCTCAAGGTCATTGCGTCTAAAATGAGCACCTATTTCGAACCCGCCGCAGAAAACCCGTGCCCACCATCCCCGAAATCAAACCCGAACAATCCATCGAGCTACTCAAAGAGCTGCACATCCTGACCCGCGATGGCAAGCTCAATCAGGACAGCCGCCGCAAGCTGAAACAGGTCTACCACCTGTTCAACTTCATCGAACCACTGCTCAGCGAGCTTCTGACGCTCGATCCGGAAATCACCCTGGCTGACCACGGCGCCGGCAAGTCCTATCTCGGCTTCATCCTCTACGACCTGTTTTTCAAAGCCAAGGCCGGCGGCCATATCTACGGCATCGAAACTCGCCCGGAACTGGTCGAAAAATCCGTCGCACTGGCTAAAAAACTGGGCTTTGAGCGCATGAGCTTTCTCAACCTGACGGTCGAAGAATCCATCAACGCCCCGTCATTGCCGAAAGAAATCGACATCGTCACAGCGCTGCACGCCTGCGATACGGCCACCGACGACGCCATCCGTTTTGCGCTGAACAAACAGGCCAAATTCATCGTGCTGGTGCCCTGCTGCCAGGCCGAAGTCGCCGCCCTGCTGCGCAAAAACAAAAACGCTTCGTTTGCCAAAACCCCGCTCTCCGAACTCTGGCGCCACCCGATCCATACCCGCGAATTCGGCAGCCAGGTCACCAACGCCTTGCGCTGTCTGCAACTGGAAGCCCACGGTTATCAGGTCACGGTGACGGAACTGGTCGGTTGGGAACACTCGATGAAAAACGAGTTGATCATCGCCAAAAGAACCCAACAAATTCGCCAGAACGCCAATACGCGCCTTGAACAGATACTTGTCGAACTCAATTTGGAAGAATTGCGCGATCGCTTTATCTACGAACAGCCATAACGCGCCTTACCCAAAGAACACCAAAAACACATGGAAAACTGGCTTACCCGCCTGGTCGCCACCCTCTGCGCAGCAGGCAGTACCGCGCTGTTCTGGTTATTTGGCGTATTTGTCAGCGGGCCGTGGCGTGATGGTCGAATGTTCGAACTGAACAAAGCAGAATTTCAACTCATCGCCGTTCCGCTGATCGTCGGCAGCGCGGTTGCGTGGGGAGCGCTACACCTCTTTGCGCTGGCCGACCGGGAGAAAAACCCAAGAATCTATGCAACAACCCGCGCCCTCCTGGTCGCCGCCATCATTGCCGCAACAATCGGCGGAGCCTTTTGGGCGCAACAACAAACGGCCTAAAACGGGCTAAAACGCCCAGGCGTCAAGCCGTTGTATTGACCCGCGTACCCACCGTCTGCCCATTGGCATTGACCGTCGGCCGGCTCTCAGCAGCAGCCTGAGCCCGCGCTGCAGAATCGTTTCTTTCTGCAGACGAAGCATTCTGCACCGCTCTGGCTCTCTGCGCCTGTTGCGATTGCTGGGCTTGTTGCGACTGCTGCGCTTGTTGGGCTTGCTGAGCCTGCAAAGCCTGCTGATCCTGTTCGGACTGACGCACCCGAGCCTGAGGTTGAGCATTTACAGTAGAAGAAACTGCACTAAGTTCCATAAGAACCCCCACCAGAAATCAATCGGTTACCACGCTTTCATCTTAGACCATTAGACAAGCTTTGCCTAAACAAGTTGGCTTTTTGCCGGAAAGCCTGACTCTGGCGTCGGCTATTTCCCCAACCGTGCCAGCTCGTCCTCAGCGAACAGCGCCGCGCCGACAATCCCGGCCTGATTCAGAAAACTGGCAGCGACCACTTGCGCCTTGGTGGTAATTGTCGGGGCGTATTTGTGTAATTTATCGCTCACACCACCGCCCAAAATGATCAGATCAGGCCACAACAGGCTTTCCATGGTCGTGAGATAAAGATTCAGACGCTCGCCCCATTCCGCCCACTTGAGTTCCTTCTTGATACGCACGGCTTCCGAAGCATAGCGTTCGGCTTCAACACCGTTTTTGAGAAACACATGACCCAGTTCGGTGTTGGGCAACAGGTGTCCATTGGTGAACAAGGCCGTACCGAGACCGGTGCCGATGGTCACGATCAACACCACGCCGGAGTTCCCCTTGCCTACGCCGAAACGCATTTCCGCCAAGCCGGCTGCATCGGCATCATTGGCAACATAAACCGGACATCCCGTATGCTCGGCGAAACAATCGGCAATCGGCAGGCCGATAAATGCCGGATCAACATTGGCTGCCGTGCGCGAAATCCCGCGCTGAATCGCTGCCGGAAAGCCAATGCCGATCGGCCCCGTCCAGCCATGGCGACCAACCATCTCTTTCAAGGTCAGGCCAACAGCTTCCGGCGTTGCCGGCTTCGGCGTCAAAATCCGAATGCGCTCGCTGACCAGCTCGCCGGTCGTCGTTTCAACAATGGCCGCCTTAATCCCTGTCCCGCCAATATCTACGCCTAGTAGTTCCACTTGAATCTCCTGTCGGCTGCTGATCGCTGGAAACCATACACGACAACGACGAGCAAAACAACGCAAAGCCCAGCCCCCAAGCCCGACATGAGGCTAGCGCTCGAACAAGGCGATCGACTCGACGTGCGAAGTATTGGGAAACATATTGACGACGCCCGCGCCGCATAAGCGGTAGCCCTTTTGCCGGACCAGAATGGCGCTATCACGCGCCAGCGTCGCCGGATTGCAGGACACATAAACAATGCGCTGCGGGTTCTGGCAAACTTTTTCCGAATCACCGGCATCTTCCAGCGCCTTGACCAGTTCGACCGCCCCTTCGCGCGGCGGGTCGATCAGCATCTTGTCGAAACGTCCGAGCTTTTTCAGCTGCTTTGGCGTAATCTCGAACAGGTTGACCACATCGTAGGCCGCACGCGCACTCAAACCGTTAGCTGCGGCATTTTCCGCTGCACGGCGCACCAGCTCCCGATTGCCTTCGATGCCCACAACAAGTGCGCCCAGACGCGCGATCGGCAACGAGAAATTACCCAGACCGCAGAACATGTCGGCGATCCGCTCGCCCGGCTGCGGATCAAGCAAAGCCATGGCACGGCGCACGAGAACCCGGTTGATCTCGCTATTGACCTGCGTAAATTCGGTCGGCGAATAAAAATGTTCGATGGCGTAGTCCGGCAGGCAGTACGACAGCTTGCGCTCATCGAGCGGATAAAAGCGAACCGCCGACGCCGGCCCCTTCGGCTGCAAGTAGAAGACCACATCGTGCTTGTCGGCAAAAGCCCGCACCAGCGTCTCATCGGGCGCACTCAAGGGTTCAAGGATGCGCAACACCAGCACGGTCACGCACTCGCCGACCGCCACCTCGATCTGCGGCAGACTGCGCCGGATCGACAGCGCCGCTACCAGCTCACGCAAGGGCATGATCAGTGCCGAGACGTGCGGCTTCAGGTTCGGGCACTGGGCGATCTCGGCCACATAAGAACTTTTGCGCTCGTGAAAGCCGACCAGCGCGGAGCCGGCCTTGTCGAGCATGAACACCGAAAAACGCGCCCGCGAACGGTATCCCCAAGGCGCGCCGTAAACCGGCGAATAAAGCTGCTCGGCCTTGATCTTCGCCAGATGCCAGAGATTGGCTTCAAGCAGACGCTGCTTGGCAGCCACCT
>CAZZDF010000094.1:0-6662 GCA_964652915.1 uncultured Propionivibrio sp.
TTTTCAACCAGAATCTCGAGTGCGTCGCGCGATACTGTAGTCGCTTCAAGCTGTTCGACTGCGCGGTTAAATCTATCAGCCAGAAAATCAATTTCGACCACACCTGACTGCGGTGCGCGAACTTCATACCTGCCTTCGCCGTAAAGCTTTATGGCGCGCCCCATGTCTTCGAGCGGATGAAGAACATAGCGGTAGAGATAAAGCGCCGTTGCCGCACCGAATAAAACAATCGCCAGAACAAACAAAAACAATACATAACGCGTTTGCGCCATGACCAAACGCCTCTCCTCTATTGCCTGACGATTCATGGCTTTTACCGAAGAGGAAAGACACATCAACACGGTAGACAACGAGTTCAGATAAACCGCCGCTGAATCAGGTGCATGATTCTGACGCATGACATTAAACAATTCGTCACTCCAGGCCACAAAGCGCCTCGCCTCGGTGACATAGGCTTCAGAACGGCTATGCGCAATAAAATCGAGGTCTTTATTAATCAGCGTCATGCTGCGTTGCCATTGCTCTACATCTGCAGTATGGATTTCACGATCACCAACGAGTTCGGATTGCTCGGCGACACTGCTGACGATATGGCGGGAACGACTTGCAAGCTCCTCGCTGGCCTGAAGCTTCGTGGACATATGTACGCCCCACCCGCCTCCGGCAAAAAAAACAACGAGCACGAGAACGACAACGCGTTGGTATGTCTTACGCAAGCTGATCATCATGGCATCTCGTGTTGGTTAAAACCGGGAACATTAACGCGTAGCGCATCCATGGTCTGAAGAGGAGCGGGATAAAAAGCGTCGAGCAAACCGCCATTCGTGCGTGCGAAAACCTGTAACGGGTTATCAAGCCAGGTCTTTTGCATATCCATCATTGACAGCAACGCCTGAGATAAACCGACACGATTGATCGTCTGCGCCAATAAGCGTTCCGTACTATCCATAGGCAACTGCATCACCCTTGCGAGAATTACAGCGGCCTCCCGTGGCTGTTCGTTCAAATAACGTTCTGCGCGCAACAATGCACGCAATACCCGCCTCATTTCTTCGCCATGTGCATCTGCATAAGCGCGTCGAACAACCAGAACCTCGAACTGTGGATAGACCCAGGGCGCCTCAAGAACGATGCCATTTTCTCCGAGCTTGGCAAGCGCCTCGGAGACGAAAGGCTCACGCATCGACATCGCATCGATTTTTCCATCCACCAAAGCCGGAACCAGTTGTTCAGCTGGATAGAAAACATGGCTCACCCGTGAAGGATTAACACCATTAGCTTGCAGCGCACGATCAAGGAAGAAATGCACCGCCGAAGTCTGTTGGGTACCGACCCGCTTACCAGTCAGATCGGAAATTCCCTCAATGCCACGATCCCTGCGCGCAACAATACTATTGATTGACCGGGCAGCCTGAAGCGAGGCCAAAACAACCAAATCCTTCCCTGTCTTTAACGAATCGACCACGGGCAGATCTGAGGCCGAGGTAATATCCGACTGATCGGCGAACAACCCCTCGTTCAACGCCCGTTTTCCACTCGGATATGTCATGTATGTGGGGGTCAGCCCTTCCTGCTCGAAGTAAGCCTGCTCCCGCGCAAGCATCAGCAACAAAGCACCGGGTTGTGTCCCGTAGCCAATGCGTACCGGCAAGGGCGCCGATGACCGCTCGCATCCCGGTAACAGCGTCAGCAGCCCCAGAAAAATCGCGAATATCGCGATAACCGAAGGCATGCACCTCGAGCTGAAATCGAAACGAAGCCTCATAAAGTCTCAAATCCCCTATTAACCTGAATAAAGCAGTTAAACATGGCATGCACGGAAAACTCAACGCAACAAACAACAAGCAACCCGATTTTCTCCACTCAATTCGTGCGCCACGACAAGGACGAAGCCCTCTTTTTTTCGTACTCTTTCGTTGTACTGGTCATGCCGTTGTGGTTTGAGTTCTTTTGCTTTCAGTATCAACAATGGCTATCTGAAAAGCACAGCCAAAGTATCCGTCTCACGTATGCAATGGTCAATACAATAACGACGCGCCGAAAAAAGCATCTGAAGCCCTTATTCTCCTCCCGACAGCAATGCTCGGACCTTTAAAGGCCTCAGCGAAACACAGAAAACTGCCTGACTGCACACCGACCGTGCGCGCCTAGCGAGGTTTAGCGGTTTTCCCCTTCCCTCCCCTGCCCGGAAACTGTCGCTCACAACGCTTGTTCAATACTGATTCAGCTGGTGACCTCAACACCTTGCCTTCAGCAGCCGGCAGCACATCATGCAGTTCGAGATCACCAGCCGCACGCCACTGCCCTGGCGCCAAGCCAGCCAGCGAAAAATCCCCGATCCGCGCGCGAATCAGGCGCAAGGTCGGATGACCGACCTTCGCCGTCATGCGCCGCACCTGACGGTTTTTACCCTCGCGGATAGTCAGTTCCAGCCACGAAGTCGGAATACTGGCGCGAGTGCGGATCGGCGGCGTGCGCGGCCACAACCCGTCCGGTTCCGCCATGCGCCGCACTTCGGCCGGCAAGGTGACGAAATCGCCAAGATCAACGCCTTGCCGCAGTACCGCCAGCGCTGCCTCATCCGGATCGCCTTCGACCTGTACCCAGTAGGTTTTTGGTAATTTGTGCTTCGGATCGGCAATGCGTGCCTGCCACGGACCATGATCGGTGAGTAGCAGCAAGCCTTCCGAATCGGTATCGAGCCGCCCGGCCGGATAAACGCCGGGCACATTCACATAATCGGCCAGACACTGATGCGGCGGCGAAGGCGAAAACTGGCAGATGACGCCGTAGGGTTTGTTGAGCAGGATCAGTTTGGGCATATAGGGAAAAATGGATGGATTTTGCCTGCATTTTGAATGGCGACATCACAATAGGCGAACCCGAGACTGCCCGCAACAACCATGGACATCAGTGCTGCTCGGCCTGCCAATCGAGTTCGAGCCGAAAACGCAGGCTGCCGATTCGTTCAGCAGATCCTCTGGCGTCGAGAATCGTCAGCCGGCCGCGACCAAAGCGGGCGACCGCATCCACTTCCTGCGGTGTAAGCGCGGCATTCGCTCCGGGGGCGGCAATCGTCTTGCCAACTTCCGGCGAAAAAATGAAATCACGTTCAGCCCCGGGAAAGTTCCCGGCAGCGCGTGCCGCCTCACTGGCAAACAGGTGCTCCGCTTCGATAATGCGCGGGTTGGGGGCAAAGTGCAGCGGCGGCGTGAGTCGGGCAAGGTTCTCGTCACTTTTCGCTTGCCGGACGACGATCTCCCAGCCGCCACCCGAAGGTTCGAGAAGAAACACAAAGCCGTCGCCGAAGCGCAGCGAATAGTGCTCTCCGGCGGCAACATCCACCTCGCCGGTCACCATCCGCGCCCGCCCATCCTTGAGCGCAGCGCGGAGTTTGGCGAGCGGCATCGACTCCTGCCCGCTTTCGCGGGTGATAGCCCCTTCGGCCTTGTCGCCGACGATGCGCAACCAGTAACGGCCGCAGGAAGAAAGCGCGTATTCCCCGCCGGCCTTGCTGCCCGGGCCGTTGACCGCCAGCAGCCATTGACTGCCCACTGGGAACTGACCGGCTTCCGGACGACAGAGCCAACCGTCGCCGCCCTGAATCCTGAACTTCGCCCCCGGCGCCTTGCCTTTCCACGTCTGTAACACCTGCACATCCATCTGCAACGGCCCGCCGGCACGGCTATGGCCGCTGTGCCCGACAACGCTCGCCACCACGATCAGCGGCGCCTGATGGGCAACCGCCAGACAAGGCGGATTCCCCGCGCACGAGCACGCCGCCGCTGGCAGCGCATATGGCGCCAACAAGGCAAATGCAACCAAGCGCAACAGCAAGAGAAAACGCTTCATGGCCCCAGCCGCTGCCATTCGCCCCTCCCGTCCTGATAGACGCGTGCCGTCAATTCGCCGCCCAGCCGTACCTCGTTCCACGACCAGAAAATTTCCCAGTAGCTTTGCTTGCGGCTCTCATCGTAACGAATCCGCATTTCGCGCACATGCTGACGGCTGCTGTCGATCCCCTGCTCGCGAAGATGGCGCTCGGCCAGCTCGCTTGCCTTGCACGGCACCATCGGCAGCGTCTGCGCCCGAGCCGCCATGGCGAGCGCCAGCAGAATCGTGAAAACCAGACTTTTCATGGCTTCTCCGGCAATGAATAATAGACTCGCGTTTTTCCGGCCAGCACGCGAGCTGCTGCGCGAATCAGCGGATCGTTTGCCGCAAGCGCCAGCGCGAGTTGCTTGCGGTAGCCCTGCTTGGCGTCCTCCTGCTCCTTCACCAGCCCCTGGAATGTCGCCGCCTCGGCCGCCGCACGGTAGCGATGGGCCGAAAACAAGACAAGAAAACCGTACGCTTTGGCCACCGACGGATCGCCGGCCAGCGTTTGCGCTGCGCGCGCTTCGGCAAGCGGACCGTCGGCCATGCCCTCCCATTCCAGAGCCAGCGGAATCGACCTGGAAACCCGGACTGCCGTTGAACGCCCCGCGCCAAAGGCAAAAACGAGGCGTTCAACGGAACGTCTCTTGTTCTGCGCCACCGATTCTTCCCAATCGCCCGACTCGGGATCAGCCGTCAACTCCGTCTTCCCGTAGCGCTGACGAAACAGCCGGTATTCCGGAGAAGCCCCGCCGACACCCGCCGCCGGCGCCACTCCCTCAAACACCGCGGCATAGACGGCGCGGCCGATATCGTCCACGTCTGTGGCGGCTACAGGCATCGATAGCAAACCAGTCAGGAGAAGAACAAAGGCACAGGCTCCGCGAAGCCGTGCGGCGCCAAAAGCGCGTTTCATCGACCCACCTGCAGCGTGATGCTTGCGCCCGCCTGACGTAACGGCCCCTCCAGATAGCCCGTCGACAACGTGTCTATCTGAACGTGCAGCCGCTTTTTCCCGCCATCCTGTTCGAACGCCTGACCGATCAAACGATGCGCAATCTCCTGACCACCTGCGCGGACCGACTGAATCTTCAAATGACCCGGTCCCTGCCAGTCATCGGGAAGATCGACGACGATCCAGGCCCGATCGTTAAACTGTCCAGTGCGCGAAAGATCGGCATGAAAAGTATCGGCGTAACTCGCTTTCAACTCCGGAGCCGCCGTACTCGCCACCACCGTCATTCTCCCATCCCCGCTCATTTCCCGAGTTATGGTAAAAGGCGGCGGCGAAAACGACGAGAGTACTTTCAAGGCCGGATCGCCAAACAGCACACGCGCCGCCGTTCCCTTCAACATCACGGACTCCGGCGTATCGTTGGGCGCCCGCATGCCGTCCCGCAGCACATCGAACTGTGGAAGCCGGCCACCATTGCCCATCACCACGCCATCGTGGGTATGGCGCATGGCATCTCCCAGGGAGCCGCCCTGCCAGGCGAGGTATTCCATTTCCTGATAAACCGGAATGCCGTGATCGGGATGCAAGGCGGCCAGATAGCCGACCGAATGGTTGGCCAGCACACCCAAAGCGAACGAAAGCTCCGGCTTGACCTGCCGCTCGCGCACATACCCTTTGACATTCTCGAACCAGCGCCCGGTAACGCCGGTGTAGCAGGCGCCATTGAAAAACACGTTCGGCGCCAGAGCGAGTTTCCGCACGAACGGGCCGTTGATGCTATCGACCACGCGATCCGGATAACCGTGCCCGCCATAGTGCAGCAAACCAGCCCCGTTCATCGCCTGCAAACGTTCGGCGGTAAAGGCACGCGTGCCATGGGAAATCGTTTCGGTGCCCAAACGGGATGTAAAAACCGGCACCATGTAGCTACCGGGCATCTGCTGCCAGTCACTGGAAGCCCCCATACTGTTCGGCCCCAGGTTGTCGATCAACTTTCCGGGAAGGGTGATCCTGCCGGCCACCGCATCTTCTGTTCTGCGCATGAAAGCCAGAACCGCCGCCGGGCTTTCGCCGGTCACGAAACCGGTAGACGTATCGACAAAAGGATCGTCGTCGATGCGGCTGGCAGCCGTCAGCCAGTTCCAGGCGAAACGTACATCCAGCTCGTCCGGAAGCAGAAAAACAAGGGTGTAGCGCGGCGCATGCTCGCTCAGTATCGATTGCATGCCGGCAATCTCCGGCTTATCCAGCGTGACCACCTGCGCATCCGGATGCAGTCTCCGGGCCAGCAGGATCGCCTCTCCGTATGCCTTTGCCGCGGCCGGCGTAGCCACAATGAGATAAGGCGTTGCTGGATCAATACTCACCGTCAGCGCTTGCTTGGCATCGCCCCCCGGGCGCATCTGCAAGGACACCACCGTGGCGACCACCCCGACCAGCAAGCCAAGCACCCCAAACCCAAGACCAATTTTCGCTCCGGAATTCATGCCATTCCTCCCCGAAAAATCCGCCCTTAAAACAATGCTCCAAACAACCCGCAAATCCTCAGTACTGCATGAAGATGCGCTGCAATTCCTTGCTATCGTTGGTCACCGCCAAAGCCACGGAAGCCAGAATCCGGGCTTTCTGCGGATTCAGATCGTGCGCGACAACCCAGTCGTATTTGTCATCCGGTTGTTCGGCATTGCGCAAAACGAAACCACCCGCATTGACATGCGAGGAGCGGATGACATGAATACCCTTGCTGCGAATTTCCTGAAGGACTGGCACCAGCGGACCGGCGACAGAACCGTTGCCCGGACCGGCATGAATAATCGCCTTGGCGCCGGCA
>CAZZDF010000095.1:0-6624 GCA_964652915.1 uncultured Propionivibrio sp.
TCGGGTAGGCATGGACGCCTTCCGGGATGTCCGGCTCAAAATCGGCGGTGCTGTCATAGACCAGCGCGGTTCCGGGCTTGACCCGCGAGTGATTGATGTCGAAGGCCTCGCCGGAAAAGACGCAAAACACGTCGAAGGTGTCGCCCTGGTTGTAGGTACGGTCAATGCCGGCGCGCACCTGATACATGGCGTAGCCGCCCTTGATCTCGGCCGGGAAGGTTTTGAAGGTGTAAACGTCAAGGCCGGCCCGGGCGCAGGCCTGGGTGATCAGGTCGCCGACCGAGATGACGCCTTCGCCGCCACTTCCGGCAATGCGGAAAATCAGATCGTTCTTGGGTAAAGCATGCATCTGCTGGGTCCTTGGTCAAGAAAGTCGGGATGAGCCACCCGGGGTAATCGCTCAAATATTTATGAACGTCGGAGTATCCATGCCTTGGCAGGTGTCGTCAATAAACGGCGGGTGCCAGTGACGGGTTTTGGTGACCTGGTTTTCGGCGTGTCGCGCGAGATATGCTATATATTCGGCTTCCTGGGCGGCGTTTGTGTCGCTTGCAGACATGGCCGCAGAAACCCGGACCCCCGGAATCCTAGAATCCTGTTGATATCCGCTTTTATAACCATTCGTCGAGATCATTATCGTGTCGTTCAAGTTGCCTCCCAATTCCCTGTTTGCCATCCTGCTGCGTTCCCCTTGGTGGGGCAGTCTGTCTATTGCCTTGGTTCTGGCCTTTTTTGGGCAATTTCTGTCAAAGGAAAACTTTGCCTTGTTTATCGTGCCGGCGATGATTCCTTTTGTCGGAATCAGTCTTTGGGTCGGCTGGAAGCAGTGGCAGTTGCCCAGCAGCGCACAGGTGGAAGCCACGCTGGTGGCCGTTGCCGCCATGCCTTGGCGGGATTTTTCGGAGGTTATGTCGCAGGCTTATCTGCGCGAAGGCTATGAAGTAAAGCCAGTCAGCGGCGCAGCGGATTTTGTGGTCGAAAAGGCGGGAAGAAAGTCTTTGATCAGTTGCAAGCGCTGGAAGGCGGCGAGCCACGGTCTGGAGCCGTTACGCGAACTCAAGGCGATGCGGCAGGCGGAAGTGGCCAACGAGGCGGTCTATGTGACGCTCGGCGAAATTCAGCAAGCAGCGCGGGAGTTTGCCGAAGAGCACGGCATCGTTCTTCTGCAGGGCGAAGCTTTGGCGCGTTTCTTACGTTTGCCAAAGGAAAAACTGGCCGCGTAAGGCGTTTTCTCGATTGGGAGAACGTTTTGGGATGCTCTGCAGGGCAATAAAGACGGGCATCCCCAATGTACTACCCGGAGTGCCAATAGGCATGAGGGTTTCAGCAGGGCGGTGAAAACAGGGCTAGTGCGCAGGGCTTTTAGCCGTCCAGCGTCTTGATCAATTCGAAGAGCCGATGGTAGAACTCCGGTTCGGTGATCGTTACGTCGCCCATTTTGACCAGCGTGTCTTTGTCTACTGACCAGGGGAGTGATACCGAGCCCATGCCCGACACGGTGACGCCGGCGGTGTTGCCTCGGGACTTGAGTTCAAATTGGGTTTCCAGCGCGGTGGCGTAAATCACCGCGCCCAAATTACTCGGCAGGCAAACCAGGGTGATGGCCAGTTTGTTTACCTGGTCGGCTGTCGGCTGGAAATACTTTTCCCCACGGATATTGAGTTCCTGCGTGCTTTCGATCTGATAGCCCTGGCTAAGCAGCGCGCGTTTGCCAATTTCGCAGGCGCCGTCCGGCTCTCGGTTGCTGTAGTACTGGAACGGCGATTCGGTTGAAAACGATTCCGATTGATAAGCACGAGTCGGTTGCGTGGTCTGGCACGCCACCATGATCGGGGCGATCACCAGCGCCAGCAGGGGCGAGCGGTAACGACGAAAGAAGGTACGAATGGCGGTTTTCATGGTCTGTTTCGTAGCCAGCACGGCAGGTTCTGGCTGTCGTCCGGGCAATGTTCTGAAGTTAGAGCCATTTTACTCTATCGGTACTTTGGCTAAGGAGGGCGATGACGATGTTCCCTTCGGGCGATTAACTCGGCTTAGTCAGTGGTTAGTTGCGACCGGTGCGCCAGCCGCCGAAACAAATCTCTCAGTGTATTTCATGTCGCGGATCAATTCGGCAAGCAAGCGTTTTTCAGGCTGGATAACACGGCCGCGGATCGAGTAGGGGTAGCCAACAACCGAGGCGGCTGCGATGTCGAGGCAGTATTCGAGTAATGTACGTTCTTGTTCGGCTACCGACCTTTGGTTGCTATCAAGCTGAATCAGGCGAAGGCAGAGATGCCGCAAACGCTTGATGCGTTCAGAATCGGGGGCCAGGCAAAGCAGACGATTGATAAAGTCAGTAGCCCGGGCTTTCGGTACCACGGCCATTCCGTCGGATTGTTCTTTCAGGGCAACCAGCAAGCGCAATGTGTAGTCCTTCAGGATGTCGATTTCAGCCTGCTGGACTCGGCCATCGGCAACCACCATTTCGACAAGCGGAACCAGCGGTAGCAACAGAACATCCAGCTCGTCGAATCCATGTAATTCGCTAAGTTCTTGCACAATCTCGGCGCGTGCTCTTGAGTCTGTTGTCATGGTGTTCTTCCAATGGCTTCGTGGTTTTCGGTGTTTTTCCGTAGCGAGAACGGAGCGATTTGTCTTAGTGCCTTATCGGTTGTTTCGTGCTTACCAGCGTTGCTGGTCCTCAGTTGGCGAGTGCCGTGGTTAGCGTTCTGGCATTGTGCCGCATCATCTCAAGGTAGCTGGCTGCCGGGCCGTCAGCTTTCGAGAGCGAGTCGGAATAGAGCGTTCCGCCTATTTTGGCACCGGATTCCTGGCGAATGCGTTCGAGCATGCGCGGGTCGGAAATGCTTTCGAGGAAAACCGCAGGGATTTTTTCGCGGCGGATCTGCTTGATGATTCGTCCGAGATCGGCAGCTGATGGCTCGGCTTCGGTATTGAAGCCCACCGGGGCGATGAAGCGGATGCCGTAGGCGCGGCTGAAATAGCCGAAGGCATCGTGCGAAGTCACAACTTTGCGGCGTTCCGGTGCAATGGCGCTGATTTCCTTACGGATCGCCGCGTCGAGAGCGGTGATTTGTTCTTTGTATTTGCTGGCGTTGGCCTGATACAGCGCTTTGCCCGCCGGGTCGGCTGCGCTCAGAGCCGAGGTGATGTTGTCCACATAACGCAGGGCGTTGCTCAGATCTTGCCAGCCATGCGGGTCGACTTCGCTGTCGTGGTGGTCATGATTGTGGCCCTCGTTTTTGTGCGCGATTTTGAGCGTCTTGATTCCTTTGCCAGCGAAAACGAGTGGCCCCTTAAAGCCGGAAGACTTGATCAGGCGATCAAGCCAGCCTTCAAACCCGTAGCCGTTGACGATCACCAGTCTGGCTTGGGCGATTGTTTTGGCATCGGCGGGCGTGGGCTGATAGACGTGCGCATCAGCATCCGGACCGACGAGGATATGTACCTGAACGCGGTCGCCGCCGACTTGCCGGGTCATGTCGCCAAGGATGCTGAAGCTCGTTACAACGTTGAGGTTCTGTGCGTTGATTATCGGCGAAATGATCAGCAACAGGCCAATTTGCAACCATTTGAAGAGATGATTGGTACGGTTTAATTTCATGGTTTTTTCTACTTGCATGGAGGTGGGGTCGGTACCTTATCGCTCAAAGTGCCAGCGCGGACGCAGACGGGTGATGACCGGGCCGAGTGGGCCGACAAGCATCGATGCAACATAAAGCCCGCCAAGCGTTAGCACGATGGCCGGGCCGGCCGGAAGGTCGGCGTAATAGGAAAGCAGCAGGCCGATCAGTGAGCCGCCAAAGGCGATAAGCACGGCCACCAGAATGAGCGGAACGATGTTGTTCACCCAGAAGCGTGCCGACGCTGCCGGCAGGATCATGATGCCGACCGCCATCAGCGTGCCGAGCGCATGAAAGCCGCCAATCAGGTTAAGTACCACCAGTACCATGAAACCGTAATGGGTGATCGGACTGAGCCGGCTGACGCGGGCGAGATAGGATGGGTCGCAGCATTCCAGCACGATCAGGCGCAGACCGATGGCAATGGCGATGATCGAACACGAGGCAAAACTGGCGAGCAGGAGCAGCGCCGCATCGTCCAGTGCCAGCACGCTGCCGAACAATACGTGCAGCAAATCGACGTTGCTGCCGCGCATCGAGATGATCAGCACGCCGGCTGAAAGCGAGATCAGATAGAAGGTGGCCAGACTGGTATCTTCCTTGATTACCGAATTGCGTGCCACGCCGCCGGCCAGCAGGGCCACGGCAATGCCGGCGACAAGTCCGCCGATGGTCATTGCCGACAGCGACAGCCCGGCGAACAGGTAGCCGACGGCGGCGCCCGGCAGGATGGCGTGCGAAATGGCATCGCCGGCCAGGCTCATGCGGCGCAGCATCAGGAAAATGCCGATGGGCGTAGCGCCCAGCGATAAGGCCAGGCAACCGGCCAAGGCGCGGCGCATGAAGCCGAATTCGATGAACGGCGAAATCAACGGCAAGCCGGCGAGGGTGTCGATGATGCTCATCGCTGGATCGGCTCCTCGTTGGCTTCGCCATTGTGGCAGATCGGCGCGTCGGCGGTTTGACCCTGCGCTTCGGCCAGATGGCGCGCGCGCAGCAGGTTTTCTTCGCTCAGTACGTCGGCGGTTGCGCCGCGGGCCACCACCTCGCGGGCCAGCAGCAGCGTTTCGGGATATTCCTCTCGCACGTGGGCAAAATCGTGCAAGACGCTGATCACTGTGCGTCCTTCGCTGTTCCAGTGCCTGACCAGTTTGGCGAGATCTTGGACGGTGTTGGCGTCGATGGCCCCGTAGGGCTCGTCGAGCAGCACCAAGGGGGAATCCTGCAGGATGACGCGGGCAAAGCGCGCCCGCTGCAACTGGCCGCCGGAGAGCTGGCCGATCGGCCGGTTCTCCAACCCGCTCAGACCGACGGCGGCGATGGCTTCTTCGATGCGTTGCTTGGCCGTGCGGTTGAACTCACGGAAGGCGCCGAACTGCGCCCACAACCCCATGGCCACGAAATCGTAGATGACGATCGGGAAAGTGCTGTCGAGCGTTGATTGCTGCGTCAGGTAGGCGATGTTTTCGCGTTGGCAGCCGTGCAGTTCAACGTGCCCTTGCATCGGACTGATTTCGCCGACGATGCCTTTGAGCAGCGTTGATTTTCCCGCTCCGTTGGGGCCGACAACGGCCAGCAGACTGCCGGCGGCCACTTCGCCCTTGAGGTGATGCACGGCCGGATGCCGGTTGTAACCGAGGGTCAGATTGTCGAAGCGCAGAATCGCTGTTGCTGCCGCTGCTTTTGCCGCTTCACTCATGTAAGCGCCCAATGGATCGTGACCCACAGCAAGACCAGAGCGCCAGCCGCCCAGCCCAGGCGAGTCATGGCTCCGGCGCAAAGTGCGGCGTTAGGGAGTACGGGAGTCGTGGTCTTTTTGCGGGAGAGGGGGGCGTGCATGGTTTATGCCGGCTTTGCCAAACGGCAATGCTGCCTCAATTGGCATTCAGACGCAACCTTGATGCCACCGTGGTTTCGCGTTGTCGGGCTTACCGCAGCATGCCTCCGTTGCTTGCCTGAAACTCGCGGTGATAGCGTTCGAGACTGCTGATTGTTCCGCAGACAAACAAGGAATCGTCGGCGCGGAGGGCAAAGTCGTCGGGGAATTCGACCAGTACGTCCTGGCCTCGTTCTACCGCGATGACTTTGGCGCCGGAACGTTCGAGCGCTTCGCTGCGCCACGGATGCGCGCCGATCAGGGTGCCGGCGTTCAGGCGACTGATCTTGATGCGGTTCTCCACCGGGATGACCTGTTCGTCGAGCAGGTGATAGGCCAGAATTTGCCCAGCCACCTGACCGACGGAGATGGCGAAATCGGCGCCCGAGCGATAGATGCGCTCGGTGTTGGGGGTGCGGTTGACGCGCACGATCAGCGGCACTTCCGGAGCGTAGTCGCGCACCACGGCGCTGGCGAAGACCGATTCGCTGTCGTCGTGCAGGGCCAGAATGACGGCGCTGGCTTCACGCAGACGCGCTTGTTCGAGCACCGGTCGTTCGAGAATGTTGCCAACGATATCGACGCCCGGAGCATTTACGCAGTCGACGACGATGCAGGTTTCGCCGGCGTCCTTGAGCATCTGGATTACCTTGCGTCCGACCGCACCGTAGCCGGCCAGCACAATCGGGCCGGTGCGGCGGATCGGCATGGCCATGCGTTCGACTTCTTCGAGGTTTGCCTGTGTGCCGACGATGACCAGAATGGCGCCGGGCTCGACCCGGGTTTCCGGGCCTTTGGTCGTGGTAAAAACCCCACCGATCCATTGCCCGATCACCGAAACGCCGTGCTCTTGCCGCAAGCGCAGATCGCCAAGCCGTTGCCCGGCCAGCGGGCTGTCGGCACGGATACGGAATTCCACCATGCCGATCCGGCTACCGAGCAGATGCATGCCTTCTGCCGGCGGGCTGATGCGCAGGCTGGCGCGCGAGGCCAGCGCCGCACCCAGCACGTGGGCCGGGGTGAATATATCGGTTGCCCCAATCTGCAGCATCGGCGGGCGGTAGAGCGGCTCATCGGCCAGTGCATAGATCGGCCCGGTAAACCCGTGTTCACGAACGATGA
>CAZZDF010000096.1:0-6600 GCA_964652915.1 uncultured Propionivibrio sp.
TTGACCGACCAGGCCACCTCGGCCAGTCGCTTGATGCCGTCCGGCAAGAACTCCAATGTCACTCCTTCGGTGGCCAGCAAAGCCTGATATTGCATGGTCAGGCAAGCATCGGTCTGCGTCAGAATGCGCTCGAAATCGGAAACCGACAAGGAATCAAGCTCGACGCGAATCGGAAAGCGCCCCTGCAACTCCGGTATCAGGTCGGAAGGCTTGGCCAGATGAAAAGCCCCACTGGCGATGAACAGAATGTGGTCGGTGCGGATCATGCCGTACTTGGTTGAGATCGTCGTGCCTTCAACCAAAGGCAGCAGGTCACGCTGCACCCCCTGCCGCGAGACCTCGGCACCATGCGCATCGCTGCGCGAGGTGATCTTGTCGATTTCGTCGAGAAAGACAATCCCGTTCTGCTCGACGTTGCGCACCGCCTCAAGCTTGACCTCCTCATCATTGACCAGCTTGGCGGCTTCCTCGTCAACCAGCAGCTTGCGCGCCTCGCTGATCTTAAGCTTGCGCGGCTTTTTGCGGGAATTGCCGAGATTCTGGAACATTCCTTGAATCTGCGAGGTCAGCTCCTCCATCCCCGGCGGCGCAAATATCTCGGCCTGCACCGGGGCGCCACTAACCTCGATCTCGATTTCCTTGTCGTCCAGTTCGCCTTCGCGCAGCTTCTTGCGGAATTTCTGGCGTGTGGCGTTTTCATCCGCCGCCTGCGAATCATTAAAAAAGTTGCCGCGCGCTGGCGGCAGCAAAGCATCTAGGACAATTTCCTCGGCCGCATCCTCGGCACGCACGCGCACAGATTTTTTGGCCAGTTCACGAGCATTCTTGATGGCGATTTCCGCCAGATCGCGAATAATCGTCTCCACATCCCGTCCGACATAGCCGACCTCGGTGAACTTGGTCGCCTCAATCTT
This sequence comes from uncultured Propionivibrio sp., assembly GCA_964652915.1. Classification (GTDB taxonomy): domain Bacteria; phylum Pseudomonadota; class Gammaproteobacteria; order Burkholderiales; family Rhodocyclaceae; genus Propionivibrio. The sequence goes on from CAZZDF010000096.1 coordinate 915, forward strand.
GATGAACGGCGCATTGGCCAAACGCGCCAAACGGCGGGCAATCTCGGTCTTGCCCACCCCCGTTGGTCCGATCATCAGGATGTTTTTTGGTGTGATCTCCTGACGCAAAGGCTCCTGCACCTGCGCACGCCGCCAGCGGTTACGCAGGGCGATGGCCACCGCCTTTTTGGCCTTTCCCTGCCCAACGATGTGCTTGTCGAGTTCGCTAACGATTTCCTGCGGCGTCATTTGTGTCATATCGATCCTGCAATCCTGAGCGATTTATGTTCGGTTACGGAAGAAGCATTATGTTCTCATCGACCAAGCGATGTGGCAAACTAATCCCGAATGGCTACTTGGAGTTTTCAATGAAGTTTCGCACCTTATGCTTTGCGCCCAGCCGCGCCACCCCAGGGATGACGCTGGCCAAAGCGGTCAGCGAACGCGATGGGCACACCACGCTGTTAACGGAAGGAACCATACTCGACGAAGAAATGCTGGCGCGCCTGATCCATCGTGGCGTTGAAACCATTTCGGTTCTCGTCCCAGACCACCGCAGCGAAGAAGAAATCGCCGAAGAACAACGGCTTGCGCTGGCACGTGTAGACGCCATTTTCCGTGAAGACGGCAATCCGGCGCGCGCCGCGCTACGCGCCGCAATCACCCGCTACCGACTGGAGAGCACCCAATGACGCCCCCCAGCCTGAACGAACTACCATCCCACGCCCGGGCGCTGCCGTCTTTACCCGAGGTTGTCAGCTACCTGATGCACTCGTTCAAAGACGAAAGCGCCGACGTCGACACCATTGCCCATCACATCAACTCCGATCCGGCCATCGTCGCCCGCCTTCTGGCAGCGGCCAACTCCGCCGCTGCGGGTCTCTCAACGCACATCTACTCAGCCAAACAGGCCTTCATGGTTCTTGGCACCAACCGGGTAGTCAACATCATTCTGGCTTCGGCACTGGCCCATCGCTACGACACGCACTACACAGGTTTTGATGCCGGGCTTATCTGGCGACACTCGCTGGGAGTTGCAACCTGTGCCCGCACCCTCGCTGCACATACCGGAATCAATCAGGAGATGGCCTTCAGCGCTGGTTTGCTGCACGATATTGGCCAGTTGCTGATGTTCACTACCAGCCCGACCTGCTACCTGCAAGCTCTGGAAGTTCGTGACCGGGAAGACATTGCGCTGATCCATGCCGAGCGGCAGGTATTCGGCTACGACCATAGCCAGGCCGGACACACCCTAGCCACTACATGGAAGCTTCCGACAGACATTTGCGATGCCATCGCCGCGCATCATGAACCGGATGAACTCGACAGCGAAATCGGCAATCTCATTCACGTAAGCGAGATACTCAGCCATGCCCTCGATCTTGGCGAACAACCCAACAATCGTGTTCCCGATCTGTCGGAACTGGCCTGCGCGGAACTCGGCCTGTCGTGGCCGAAACTAAGCGGCCATTTCGCCGAAATCGAAGCGCGCTACGATGGAATCCGTGGAGCTCTGGGGATCTAAGCCAACCAAACCGGCTTAACCGAGTGTCTCGATCGTGAAGTTCCGGTTGGTGTAAATACACAAATCACCGGCAATTTCGAGCGATTTTCGAACCACTTCGGCCGGGTCAAGGCTCGTGTTTTCAATCAGCGCGCGCGCCGCCGACTGGGCGAAAGCGCCGCCCGAACCAATCGCCACAATGCCTTGTTCGGGTTCGAGCACATCCCCGTTGCCGGTAATCACCAAAGAATTGTCACCATCGGCGACCGCCAGCATCGCCTCCAGCCGACGCAAGGCGCGATCACTACGCCAGTCCTTGGCCAGTTCAACGGCCGAACGCAGCAAATTCCCCTGATGCTTGTCGAGCTTGGCTTCAAAACGCTCGAATAGCGTGAAGGCGTCGGCCGTCCCTCCCGCAAAACCAGCCAGTATCCGTTCCTGATAAATACGCCGAACCTTTCGCGCACTGGCCTTGATGACAATATTGCCCAGAGTCACCTGACCATCGCCGCCCATGGCCACCTGCCTGCCACGGCGCACGGAAAGGATAGTGGTTCCGTGGTATTGCTCCATTGAAAATCCTAGCTTTTGGCAAATACGATGGTGGCCAGCGCTTTCAACCCGACGATACGGAACAACTCGGCGACCAGATGATTGGGGTGACGGAAAATAATCTGTTTGCCACCGCCACGAACGGAAGTCAGCACATTGAGCAACACCCCGGCGCTGACAAAATCGATGCGGATCAAATCCGAGCAATCGACAATAACCGGATCATGCAACTCGGCATAAGCTGGCAGATCACCGAAGCGCAGCCCCTTGATATCGCCGTACAAACGATAGGACTCTGCCGTCGGATCGTTGGGAACCTCGATCGAGGTCTGCGTTGCCGGCTCGGGAGCCGCCACGCGATTAGGCTCCCATGAGGGAGGAGAAACCTCGAAGGTCACCGCATAGTTGATGGCTACTTCGTCAAAAGCCTCTTGCTGCCCCTGCAGCTGACAAAGCTCCAGCAACAACAGCCAGCATTCGCTATCTTCGGCCCGCCCCGGCTCAACCCGTTCTTCAACAAGCGCGCCCAAGGCATCGCGCCCCAGCAATTCGATTTCTTTCTTGGTTTTGCGTGCCTGCTGCAGCAACGCCATCAATAGATGACAGCCTTCGGTATCAATCCGCGTCACCTTCGACATATCCAGACGCAGCTTGCTGTTCTTCTCCAGTGCTTGCCTGATCGGCTCAAACGCCGCCTGGTTTTCGCCGACCAAATCGCCCTTGAACAGCAGACTCCCGGCAACCGCTTCCTTGGCCTTGGCCGGCGCCTTCGAGCGATTTCGCCACACCGGAGGAGACTTTTCAAAAACCCGGACAAACTCGTTTTCCAGCTTTTCAAATTCTGCTGCCTGCCCGTTCAACTTATAGAAGTCAAAGAGCATCATCCACAAACGCTCGCCGGCGGCGTTGTGATGGACTTGAGTCGCCTGTTCCAATACTGCGCAAGCGGCAAGATCCTGCCCGTTGGCAAACAAAACCGCCGCTTCTTCGGCCTCCGCGTCTACCGGATCGACCTCTTCCTCGACATGAAAACCCGTATTGAACTCGCTGAACTCAAAACCGCTGAAATCGAGCGAAGAATCATCTGCCTTGGCTTCTTGCGGTGCTGGTGCTGGTGCTGCACCAGGCTTGGCCACAGGCGTGGGCGCCGCTGCAGGGCTAACTTCGGCTCTCGGAGAAACCGGGGAATCGGCAGACACTTCTCGCGCACGAGGAACGGCCGCCGGACGCGAGACCATTTTCTGTGGCTCTTTTTTGAAAAACGAGAAAACCATGATCTAGGGAAGTATTCCGATCACCATTAGCATAATCTTCTTTTAACACATCTACCGCCTGCCTGCAAATATCCGATCGATTTAAGGAATTGCATTTGCAGTCCGGGCATCGCCAAGCGAAAAACGGTAAAGGCCTGTTCTTCCTCGCCCCCTTGTGGCGCGAAAATCCCCTTCGCCCCTTTCGCAGTGGATAGCGGTCGCAAGTTTGCCGCCCGTATTGAACTACCGCCGAGAACCACGGCCCAAGCAACATCAATGGCTGGCGTAACGCAGAAAACCCGGCTCTGCATCACTCCAAAAATAATGGAACGGAAGATGAATCGTCGAAAATACCTGCAAATAATCAGTGGTCTATCACTATTCCTGCTGCCAACCAGATTCACGCCGACGGCTTTTGCCGAGGAGAGCAAAATCATGAAAGTAGTTAAATCGAAAGCGCAATGGCGAACTTTGCTTGCCGCTGCTACTTATCGCGTGATGTTCGAGGAGGATACCGAAGCCCCTGGCTCAAGTCCGCTCAACGACGAAAAGCGCGACGGAATTTTCGTCTGCGCGGCATGTGCGCTACCGCTATTCGACAGCAAGGCAAAATACGATAGCGGGACCGGCTGGCCAAGCTTCTGGCAAGCCTTGCCGGAAGCCATCGGCACGAAAACCGACTTCAAGCTTTTTCTGCCCCGCACCGAATACCATTGTGCGCGCTGTGGTGGCCATCAGGGCCATGTCTTTAATGACGGGCCCAAGCCGACCGGCAAACGCTACTGCAATAACGGCGTCGCCCTGCAATTCGTGCCGCGCAACGAAAAGCTTCCGGAGCTGCGCGCATGAACTTCCAGAAACGGTCCTCCTTGCTGGCGCACCCACTGATCTGGCTTTTGGCTAGTCTGACGATTTGCAGCACGCCGTCCGTGGCCGCTGAAGCAGTGACGACCAAGCCACCGGCGACTGCAACAGCTATTTTTGCTGGCGGCTGCTTCTGGTGCCTGGAAGCCGATTTTGAAAAGTTGCCCGGCGTCATCAGTGCCGAGTCGGGCTATACCGCGGGTCGGCTGAGCCATCCGACTTACGAGCAGGTCAGCACTGGAGGAACCGGGCATACCGAAGCCGTGCGGGTAAACTACGACCCACGCAAAGTAAGTTACCAACATCTGGTCGACTATTTCTGGCGGCACATCGACCCAACAGCAAAAGACAAACAGTTTTGCGACAGCGGCAACCAATATCGCAGCGGAATCTATTGGCAAAACACAACAGAACAAAAAATCGCCGAAAGCAGCCGCGATGCTTTAATCGCCAGCGGAAAATTCAAGGAAATCCAAACCGAAATCATTGCTGCGACCACGTTTTACCCGGCCGAGGAATACCATCAGGACTATTACAAGAAGAACCCGCTTCGCTATTCCTACTACCGTAGCGCCTGTGGCCGTGACAAACGCGTCGAACAGCTATGGGGTTCGCGGTAGCTCCTCGTTCGCAGCTCAACCTTTACGTTTGGCGCGCGGATGTGCCGCATCATAAACCTTGGCCAGATGCTGAAAATCGAGATGGGTATAAACCTGCGTCGAGGCAATGCTGGCATGACCGAGCATTTCCTGCACCGCGCGCAAGTCCCCGGACGACTGCAAGACATGCGAAGCAAAGGAATGGCGCAGCATGTGCGGATGCACATGCGCCGGCAGCCCTTTTGCCAGCGCCCGCTGCGCAAGACGCTGCTCGATTACCCGCGGATGTATCCTGCCGCCGCGCTGACCAACGAACAAGGCCGGCTGATCTGCCGGCGCCAGTTCGCCACGACGCTGCGCCCAAGCCGCCACTGCTTCGCGCGCCTTGCTACCGACCGGAACCAGACGCAGCTTGTTGCGCTTACCCAGAACGCGCACTTCGCCTGCGGCGATATCTTCCAGACACGGCACATCCAACGCAGCCAGTTCGGCCAGACGCAAACCGGACGAGTAGAAAAGCTCGAACATCGCCTGATCGCGCAATTCGATTGCTTCGTTACCGGCACATTCCAGCAAACGATTGGCCTCGTCCGGGGATAGCACCTTCGGCAAAGCCTTCGCACTTTTCGGAGCATGAACGCCATCGACAGGATTATTCGTAACCTCTCCGCGCAACCCCAGCCAGCGAAAATAACCGCGCCAGGCCGAGAGCATGCGCGCCAGACTTCTCCCCCCCAAACCTCGGGCGTGCAGCTGGGCAACAAAGCGCCTAATCTGCTGGGTTTCAAGGCGGGCAAGCGGGAGCTTGTCCGGCAACTCGTCAATCAGCCCGAGCAGAACCAACAGGTCACGCCGATAATTGCTAACCGTGTGCGGCGATTGCCGCCGCACTTGCGCCAATTCGTCAAGATAAGCGTTGACCGACTCGCGCAAGC